>CAZNGI010000105.1:0-7712 GCA_964572505.1 uncultured Methanotrichaceae archaeon
ACGTTACCCTTGGTGTTCCAGGTCAAGCCGTTCTCTGAGTTGAGAGCTATCGACTTTTCGCAGCACTCCAGGGATCTGTCGTACTTCTTCTGGAGGTAGAGGATATCGGCCTTGGCGCTCCACGCCTCCCAGCTATCTTGCTCCTTTTGAAGCTCCCACTCCACGACCATCATCGCGCCCTCAAGACCCCTGGTGGACAGGAGGCGCGAAACGTTACTTATGGACGTACTATCACATCTATCTAGGTCGTCTAGAGCATCTGCCGTCATGGATCACCCTTTCCCGAAGGAAGGTTACGTGAACGATCTACTTAAGGCCTTTGGCGCGGCTCGGGGAGAAAACCCCAATTAGGTAGGAAAATCTTGCGCAAAAGTATAAATCGCCGAGCATCTTCCGTAGATCATCAGTTATAATAGGCATATGTGTCATAAATGATTCATCCGAATAATTTTTGTAATAGTTCAAACCATACATATCAAAGAAGAGGCGGGAGGCCTATCCTTTATGAGAAACCTGATAATCGTACCCATCGTTCACAGCTCTCCAGATATGGGATCTATGAAAGAGGAGCTCGAAAGAGAGAGCATAGCGAAAATCGGAAAAGAGAGGTGGGAAGAGAACCAGAGAAAGATTGAAAATTTCTGGAATGAGGTCGAGGCGGCGATAGATGCACTTGACTTGAGCTACGGCAAAGTCAGAGTGTATCAGGACGGAATGCCGTGCGGCGGAGAACTTGGAGAGAGGATCGTCAGAGAAGTCGCAGATAAGGGAAGCCGCAACTATCAGATCGTCAGAAAGATGATCGAGAGAGGGGCGACCCTGGAGGCGACCGAAGATCCGAAGATGCTCCTGAAGGAATACGAGCAGATCAAACGATTTGCAGACGCGACGACGGAAAGAGAGAAGATGGAGGCAAAGCAGCAGTATGAGCAGATAAAAGAGAAGCTCCTCCAGGGCCGGGACGAGTTCATCGCAAAAGCGATCGGCTCCACCTTAAAAGACGGCGAAACGGGAATTTTGTTCATCGGCGCTGCCCACGACGTGGCATCTAAACTGCCGCAAGACGTCGAGGTCCGGGGACTGGACTGAAGGATCGCCCTGTCATCGGATTAAACCCCAATTTGACAACTCTGGCCTTGAGCGATATCTGGGCTCGCCAGGGCTTTTCTGATGGCGTCTTCAAATTCCGAGACGTCTGAAGAGCGAATGCGCGCGATCCGTCCCTCAACTTCCAGATTCAGCTCTTCTCTCTCTTTGCCGAAGTCGATCTCAGATCCTGCCTCGATCGAGCCGATCTTCCCCAGGAGGACCTCAAAGAGGGCCTCCTCGGGCTCCCGTCTCCACAAGAAGATTCTCTTGTTCGTGACGTGCCAGAATCCAGGCCTCCAGCTCGAGATCAGCCCCTGGCTGTACCATATATATCCAAATGTTTTATATAATTCCACCTCGCCCTCCTCAAGGGGCGGATCTGTCTCCATAAACTGCCTTTTGTACCAGTCCCTGGTCTCCTCGTCCCACGCCTTCAGCATCCCGTAGTCGAGCATCGTCTCTATGCTTGCAAGAGCCGCTATGAGGCTCAGGCCTATCAGAGGAACGCCTGCAACTGTTATTATCAGATCTGCGTTCAGTACCACGCCCTTGTTCAGAAGCCTGTCCAGGATATCCACGAGGCCGTAATCCCTTTCAGGTATCATCTTCAGGACCCCTTGATCTGGACGAAGCTGAAGGGTGCCCACGGTCCCGAGAACCGGACCGCAAATCCCTCGCCTTTATCGATCTCCTCCAGGAGGTTGCCGAGCTCCTCGACGAGATCCTCGCGCACCAAACACAAGAAAGCTGCGATCATCATCTTTTCTTTGTATTTATCCGGAACCCAGGAGACCTTTTTTTCAATCTTGATCTCATCGGCGAGCTTGTTAATTTCCTCGCTGAACTCCCCGGCGAGCCTGGTCGTCTCCTCCAACAGCTTTTCCTTAATCTTCAGATCGAGCTTCTTCTGGTAGAGGTACGCCGTCCCCTTCGGCATCTTCTCGATGTCATCCCTCAGCTTCTTCAGTTCGGGATTGGCCGTCAGGATCTTCTCTGTGATCTGGTTCTCATCACAGAAGATCTGAACCGAGTACTCCGCCTTATCCTTGACCCTCTCAAGCTCCTCTTTCAGAAGGTCGTAATTTTCTTCGAGCCAAAATCTTACGGAATCGTCGTCTCCGATGAATATGATGTCGAAGGTGAAAGGAAGGACGGTGCCGAACCTGTCCGTTGCGAGATCGATTACGTAGCTGTGTTCGAGCACCCATTCTTTGGCCTTCTCTTCGTCTTTGGTGACGTAGGGCTCGGCCAAGCAGGAGTGAACGACGGCCGCGATCTCCCTGTGGGGGACCAGGTAGACGCGGCTGTCCTCGATCCCCACGTCTCCGAGGTCCGACTCGACTCCGGAGCTTACGACGGAGTAGATGTACCTGCCTTCCTTTGCTGTTTCGCTCATATCTCCTCAACCTCTTCAGCCCAGGATTCGGGATTGAAGAACTTGTTCAACAGATCGTCCGCCACATCGTCGAGGCCGCCTATTACGGACTCGACGACGCCTTCGAGGTCGTTGTCCTGCTTTATCTTCTCTATCGCCTCGTCGAGATCGATGAGGGCCTTTCCCAGCCGCTCGATCTCGTCTTCATCGAGCCTCCCCCCCTCAATCCTCCTGATCGCCTGTCTCTCGACCAGATCCTGGATTATCTCGACCAAGGCGACGACGAGCCCGAGCAGACCCTGCTTGAGGTTATTTTCGTCAACTTCAAACGCCATTATCCTCTTTTTCAATGGTTATCTGGAGCACTCCGTGCTTATACGACCGGTCAACGATCGATTTCGCGTTCGTCGGCAACTCGACCCTTTTGCACCTCTTTCCGTCGGAGATCTCCAGGACATTTCCGGCAAGCTTCGTCTCTATCGAGCTTTCTTCGAGCTCTGGCAAGATGACGAGGACGAAGATCTGATCTCCCTTTTCAAAGACGTCGACGATAGGCGCCTTCTTTGGGACGTCCTCCGGCATCGTCACCGATATCTCCCTCGGCTTGCCCGCAGGCCGACCCCGCTTCGTCCCGCCTCCGAGGGGCCTTGTGGATATGTTGTACTCGACGACTGGACGGCTGCTCCAGCCCATGTCTATCCTGTGCTTTATCTCCGCATCGGTCTCTTCGATCCTCTTGCGGAACTCCGGCGAGGTCTTTTCCAGGGTTTTTATAACGCCACCCAGGCCCGGAAGAAGCTGACCTACTATATCGCCTACAACGCTCCCCCCATTTCTGGTCTCGATATCCTCTATCTTCTTTTCGAGCCTCTTTATCCGCTCTTCGTATTCCTTGCTCACGTCCTTTTCGTCTTTTTTTTCGGCGTCATCGCTCACGGTTTTCACCAACCCATTTTACAGCCAAAGCGTTTAACGTACCTCAATTTTCTTATTTTTATTCCGTGTCCAGCCGCATATGGGACAGCCTTCTTTGATAAGTTTCTGTTCACTTACTCGATTCTCACACTCTGGACACTTTGCCTTCTTGTTGTATGCTTCTTTCCATCCAGGGGCGTTGAGGTCGGTCCCTGAAGGAAGCTCCATCCCGTACCTGGCGGCAGTCTCAAAGGAAGAAAGGGTCGCCCTTATTTTTATTCCCAAAAGTTCGGTTCCGGCAACGGAAACTGATATGTCGGCGTTGATCACTATCCCCTTGTCCAGTATCCGATCCACCACGTCGAGCAGACCTCTATCGCTCACCGGCTCCAGTCCTGCCATGAATTTCCTCTTCTCACATATTTGTGTTGGTTATCTGCCTCTACTGATTCATCATAATTCAGACCTTTATTTTATGGGCGTTGATCTTCTCCCTATGAAGCTGCTGCTGAGCCTTCATATGCGCTCGGATCTCGGTCCTATGGGCCGCCCACTTTCTGCGAATATCAAGCAAATTTTTCTTCGGATTCAAGTACCACTCCTGTTTTGTCTTTCTCATCTGAGGCATGATCCCCATCCTGAGCTTGAGCTTATGATCCTGGACCTTTCTCTTATGCTCCGCCACAACAGCTCGCTGTTTTCTCTTGTTTTTGATGACAATTCCCTTTCTCGACGACATAAGCCTCACCACTTCGACCATACGCTGATCCGACGATATCGCGACCTCGGTCTAAACCCTCTCTTAAAGGGGAGGTCATCGTCCTCGATTCCCAGCTTGATGTTATAACTGTACAACGCATTTGAGTAAAATGGACCTTCGACCTCACCGGACCCGCTTCTTTCGAGATCGCGGTCCCGCTCCATATCCTCTAACATTTTAAATAGTCTCCACAGAATGCCAGAGCCTTCTTCCTCGACAACGCATCTCTCTTTTGAAGAGTTCGGATCGTGGCCATCTTCAGACATATATCCCTATTCGCCCCCGAGAATATCGGTCCTGACGCCCAGGTTCATATCTCTCGCCTTCTCGGCCAGCTTGAGCTGGCGCACCAGATATGCATTAATTTTTGTATAATCGTCATCGCTGATCTCTCCCAGCTCATAAAGCATCCGATTCTCCTTCAATTTATCTTTAATCTGATCGTACATCTCTTTACGGGTGAAGTAGAGGATCTGCTCGAAGAGCCAGAACATGTCGAGACCTGGGATGGAAAAACCGAGGGTCCGTAACAGGATATCGTCGATCAAAAACATCTATCTGAAACCACCTCGCTTCTTTCCAAGAATCTGGATGTCCACGAAGTTGTAGGGGGGCCACGGCCCTGAGTACTGAACCTTCAGAGGGCTGTAGTCGCCGGCAAGTCGCCCCACACAATCAGAAAATTCGTCAAGCTTACTCGAATCAACCAAAAACGACGTATTCAAAAGCAGACGGTCGCTGAAGAGCTTTAAAGATTTCAAATCGGCTGCGATGTCTCCAATGCACCTCATTATCTCAGACCGGCACTCTTCAATATTGCCGTTCAAGTCCTTTGAGTTTTGCGGCAGCAGAACCTTGACGCCAAGCTCCACCTTGCCGTCTACGGAATCCATGGCCTTCTTCATCGCCCTGTGTCCAGTCTTCATGGCAACTCCAAGTAACTTATTATTTTTGAAGACCATCCCGTAAGCCACTGGAAGGACGCTGTACTCCCTCATAACGTGCTCTACGACCGTCTTGTGGACTTTTATGTCCTCCTCGTCTACTCCGTACTCCTTCATCTTTGAGCTGCTGACTACAGGGGCAAAATCATTATAATCAAGAGTATGGACCTCGCCACCGCCAAAGCCAATATTTCCAAAGGACTTCCTCTCCGCAGTAGATCTGATTATGCAGTATACGTACAGCCCTTCGCCCTGACCTCCGGATTTCCTCTCACGGTTCATTCTGCCAGACCTCAAACCAGATCACCTGAAGAAGCTACAGATCCTCCACCACGCTCCGATCCGACCTGCGTCGCAGCTCGAACCTTCTATATCCAATTAGATCGCCTTTATCGTCGAGAGAGAACTCATATACGCCGAGGATATCCTGCGTATCTGGAACCGCCTTTCTCTCAAGCACCTCGACGAATACCCTCCATTCGTCGTCTTCTTTCGTCATTCCGGTGACGCCCTCAACCTTCTTCTTCAAAAGACTCTCTGCAAGAATGCTGGCGGTTTTGTGCACGTCCAAAACGGACATACTATTCGTCATCGTAGAATTCACCCTATGGAACGTATATGATGCCGTCTTTTTCGATGGGGATGACGTCCACGGATACCCCCTTCCATTCGCCGATCCTCTTCTTTATGTTGTAGCTATCGACGTCTTCTGCGATCTTGTAGTGCCTGAGAAAAGATGCGAGCCTGCGTCTCCTGGCACGGCTTCCATTTCTGGCTATGGATTCTTCGTAAAAGGTGCCATCTGGCTTGAGGCAGAAGTAAAACGTCCTCGTCACCACCCTGTCACCACCCTTGGCTTTGGCGGTAACGACGATCGCATCGGTCTCGTTGATCTTCAGCCCGTAGGGCTTTTTGGTGAAGAGGTCGCCTATTTTGTAGACCCCAGCATCTTCGATCACCGCTTTGACTTTATCCACAATTACCACCTACGAAAGCTCAGCAAAGGACTCTTCGACCAACCTTCGCATATTCTCCAGCTCTGCTGGAGTGCTGGTCTTCGTCCCCAAAACGTCGGTGCAGAGATCTTCCAAGCGGATATCGCCATGGCCGTTCAAATTGCTCAGGCCCTGAGCAATCATTATGCACGCCCTGGTTCCCGGCTTTTGGGAATCTGGAAGCTTCTCTCTGATGGACCTTATGAGGGAGACGATCCTGGTTGCGTCTTCAAGAGACGCTCCAGTATGCTTTTTGACTATCTGAAGCTCCACGTCAAAGTTGTAATACCCCATATATACGCCAACCATCCTGTCGAGGAGGGCGTCCTGGGGCCTGTAAACTCCGGCGTACTCGATCGGGTTGCTGGTCAGTATCGCCTTGAACTCCGGATGTACCTTGACGTATCGCTCCTCCCCAAACTTAGTTGGCAGCTCAAGGATTCCCTCCTCGAAGACGGAGAGCAGCACGTTGTTTGCAGCGGGCTTCGTCCGAGAAAACTCGTTGTAGATGAGGGTATAGCCGTATTTGCACGCAAGCGTCAGCGGGTTGTCAACCCAATCGGCCTTTAAAATGTCCCTGCTCTTGAAGACGTTGTGGATGTATTTGTCTCTCAAGGTCTCCGTCTCCACCTGGGAGTACCCGCCAACCAGATCAGTTGTCGTTATCGACTCATCGCCGTTGATCCAGACGACGGGCCGACCTATCTTCTTTGCCACGTACATCGCCAGGCTGCTCTTGCCGCATCCAGTGGGCCCGACCAGATGAGCGGGATAACCGCTTTCGAGCCAAAGTTTTATTCTGAGCATGATCTTTTTAGTTTCAGACGTCTCCACAAAATTATCGACTTCTGGTATGAGGTAGGCGGCTTCAACCTTTTTGCGCTCCAGATCGCCTTCGTAACTGAGATTTGAAGCGCGGGAGACTTTTACATCCCGGTGGAGATCGTGAAGATCGAGATCGTCCCTTCGGCGACCCCTCTGCTCCATAATTTTTTCGATCATCGGCTGATGGACCGAAGAGCCCCTAACGGTTCTGGGATGTGTAGCAACGTATCGAATTTGTATCATCTCCGGCATTATCATAAAATTGATGGCGGAGAACTTCAAAAAAGTCTTCTACTATGGTTTTTATCCATAATAGAAGTCTCTCACGTAGTTCTCCAGATCCACCTTTACGAATTCGTCGATATCGGTTCGGATCTCCTCAACCCCGTGGTCGAAGTTCTTTATGGACCTCTGGTTCTCCTTCACCTGCGCCTCTATCGCTTTCCGCATCTGCTCGGCGCCCTCTTGCCGCATGTTCTGGCCGGCCTTCTGGATCGCCGAGGCCTTCTTGTCGATGTCGGTTCGGATCTCCTCGACCCCGTGGTCGAAGTTCCTTATGGACCTCTGGTTCTCCTTCACCTGCGCCTCTATCGCTTTCCGCATCTGCTCGGCGCCCTCTTGCCGCATGTTCTGGCCGGCCTTCTGGATCATCAGAGATTCGTCTTCTATGGCGGCCCTCATTGCCAAAACGCCTTTGCCGCTGACCTGCAGTTTAACCTTTGTCACCTTCTCTGCTGGAACCGCCTCTGCAGCTTTCTCTGCTGGAACCGCCTCTGCAGCTTTCTCTGCTGGAACCGCCTCTGCAGCTT
>CAZNGI010000105.1:7812-8264 GCA_964572505.1 uncultured Methanotrichaceae archaeon
TCTCAGCTGGCTCTGCCTCTGCAGCTATCTCTTTCATCATCCTTTTGGCTTCGAATACAGCGTCAGCAAGCTGCGCTTTAGTCGACAGGCCCATAGTGTCAATCTCAAGGTCGATCGCCATCGCTTCGAGCTCTTTGCGGGTGTACCTCGCCATAAGCTCATCCGGGAATTCTTCCATAGTTCCTCCAAAAATAAAATAGTAGGGGCGGCTGGAAGCTCAACTATGCCGGCATTTCCGGAGCTACGCCTATCGAAGCCTGCTCTATCTTGGCCATCTCTTCTGCATAGTGGAGGTATGTGTCCACTGAAGCTACGACGACTCTCGCCTCGACGGTCAAGATCTCGATGCCTACGAGAGAAATTCTCGCCCACGCATCGACAACTACGCCCTTGTCCAGTATCCTGTCAAGAACCTCTGCCAGACTGGAAACGTCTGGATTCTGTGATGCCAT
>CAZNGI010000106.1:0-8111 GCA_964572505.1 uncultured Methanotrichaceae archaeon
TTTTTACGCTTGATTCGAGTATCTTGGAAAGGAGGCTGAATAGTTACAATTAATTTATATAAGGTATCTCAGGAATATTATATACTTGATAATAAATATAACCAAGTCCAGCAAAAATGTAATGAGCTTCGAGATCCAGGATTTGTAATTTCCAAAATATTCAGTATGGGATTTTTGATATATGTTCAGATTCCCTATGGAATGCTTCCTAAACCATTTGGTCAAATTATCGATAGAACCGAGAGGGTGTGGGGAGTTTTGGATAATGCTGTAATCGCAGAAGATATTTTTAGCCGTACTTTTTATTGCTTGATATGGGAATCAAGCGAACGTCAAAACGATAAAGAAATGATGACAAATCTGGAGGAAGATTCTCTAGATCTGCAAACCGAATACAATGGGATCCAGGAACGCTACAGAATAAATATAGAGCAACTAAAGGAGATCTTAAATCACAAATGCGAAGCCCTCTCGATGTTAAACAGATATGAAGAGTGTAACATGACCAAAGAGACGATCGCCGAATTGGATCAGACCTATGAATGTGCCTATCTGCAAAACCAAGGATTCGTATTTAGTGTAAATAAAGATTATGTAAATTCCATAAAATATCTTGACGAAGCTATTAGAATCTGTCCTAGAGATGCAGATGCTTGGTTTGGAAAAGGTTTTGTCCTTTATCGTCAAGGTAAGGTCGATGAGGCAATAAACGCATACGAAGAGGCGATTGAGATCGATCCTGACAATTTTATGGCATGGAATAATAAAGGTATAGCTCTTGGGGGCCAACGGAAATATAGCGAGTCACTTGAATGCTTTGAAACGGCCATCAGGATTAATCCAGAATCGGCAGATGTATGGTACAATAAGGGGATTGTACTTGAGAAGGCAAATCGGAATTCAGAAGCTAGTGCTGCCTTTGCCAAAGCTAAAGAGTTTGCTGGCTTATGAAGGTAATAGGGAAGGTTAATAATCATTGAGTAGTTATCGATTAATTGAAATCGATGTGCTGCGAATCGTTGCGACTCAAATATGAAATGAGCCTATCTTAAATGAATACCTGCAACAAGCGGCGTCGGCAACCGGAATCTCCCGATCCGATCGACGGAGGCGACCGCTTCGATGCGCCTCCGGCCCTCCTCCCGCTCGGCGAAGCTCCGATAGTTCGCCTTCGCCCTTCCCCCACGGTCTACCTCCCCGGCCTCGTCCTCCCCACCGGTGCCAGCCCTCACCTTTCGCCGCCGATGCCGGGCCGCCGGTTCGCACCCACCCGCGATCCCGCGGCGACGCCGACGGGAACGTCCCGGAAGCGCCGCCCGCTCGCCCCCCCGATCGCGGAGGCGCCCTTCTTGATGGACTCGCCGAGCTCCGGAGTCTTTGCGACCTGCTAGCCATCGCTCATCCAGCCGAGCCGAAGAAAAAGAATAGAAAAGAACTGTGGCGGCAGAGGCGAGGGCGCGCGGTGTGGGCGCCGACCGTCATCACGCCACCCGCCGCAGCTTTACGATCGTTCAAGTTTTAACTCAGCTGGACCAGCCAGACGTCCCTCCCCCCGGCCCCAAAGGACTCGGTGAAGCCGGCGATCGCGTATCCGCCGTCGTCGGTTTCGATGGCCGCTCCGGCCTCGTCATCGCCGGTCCCGCCGAGGGTCATCTCCCACAAGAGGCCGCCGTCGGAGCCGGTCTTTATGACCAGGGCGTCAGCATCGCCACCATCGGTATTGTCGGTGTACCCTGCGATGATGAACCCGAGATCCTCGGTCTCCTGGACCGAGAGGCCGACCTGATCGCCGACGCCTCCAAACCTGTTGTTCCAGACCTCGTTCCCCTCAGCGTCCGTCTTCAGGAGCCAGAGGTTCTTTCCCAGGCCGCCGAAGGCCTCTCGGCTCCCCACCAGGACGTAGCCGCCGTCGGCGGTCTCTCTCGCGCAGAACCCCTCGTCGTCCCCGGTCCCGCCGTAGGTCCTCTCCCAGACCTGCTCTCCATCCCGGTCGACCTTCAAGAGCCAGAGATCAGACCCGTCCTCCTCGGTCTTTGTCGTGCCTGCGATTATGTAGCCGCCGTCATCGGTCGCCTGGACCGATCTGCCCCGATCGTCATCAGATCGGTCGAACCTCTTCGTCCAGACCTCTTCGCCCTTCGAGTCGGCCTTCACCAGGAGGAGGTCGAACTTCCCCTCGGCCTTTTCGGATCCGACGGCGACGTATCCGCCATCGCGGGCCATCTCGACGTCAAAGCCCTCCTCTGAGCCGGTTTCCTCTCCAAACGCCCCGGACCAAACTTCGCTTCCGTCAGAGTCGACCTTCATCAGCAGAAGCTGCTGGTCGGGGTCGCTCATGCTGGTGGTCACGATGACGTAATCTCCGTCGCCGGACTCATAGAATCCATAACCTTCATCCCAGTTGGTCGCGTTCAGCTCCTCTCTCCAGACCACACTTCCATCGGTTTTCATCCTCACCAGGAGCGGTTCGTCGCACGCTGGCGCTACGAGGAGGTGGCCGCCATCTTTCAGCCGCAGAACTTCGTATCCGCCGTCCGCCTCCGAAATGTCGAACTCGGCGCTCCAGATCTCCGAGCCCTCGGAGTCGACCTCCACCAGGGCGGCACCGTCTCCTTCGGGGGCTATGAGAAGCCTTCCGCCATCGCTCAGGTTCAAGACCTCGTAGCCGCCATCCCACGCGGAGAGGTCGAACTCGGCGTTCCAGGCCTCTTCTCCGTCAGGGTCCATCCTCGCCAATCCAGCCCTGGCAAGGCCGGGATCTGCGACGAGATATCCACCGTCCGCCATCCGGCGGATCGAGTATCCTTCCATCTTCGAGAGGCCGATGGCGACGCTCGTCTCGTTGCCGTCGGATTCGGACCTGATTATCAGGACTTTCTCATCCCCATCCAGGGCGGCGCTATAGAGCTCTGATCGATCTATGGTAATGGAGCCGTCCTCGTTCAGCTCATAATCGACCGGCTCGGATAGATCGAAGACCTTCTTCCAGGCCTCAGTCCCATCCGATGCCGTCTTGACCAGCTCGAGGGTCTGCTTCTCCTCGGAATCGACAATATCCGCGACTATGCGGCCGCCGTCCTCCATCTCCAATGAAACTGCCCCCCCAAGGTCCGAATTCCATATCTCAGATCCGCTCACGTCGGTCAAGCGGACTACGCCTTTCTGGTCGACGACGATCGTTCCGCCATCGCTCGTCGCACTGATCCAATATCCCCCGGTCTCGGAGAGCTTGACGGTCTCGTTCCAGATCTCGTCCCAGTCAGAACCCATCCTGGCCAACCAGAGATCGCGGCCAGAGCTCCTCTCGATCGAGACCGCCAGGACATAGCCTCCATCGCTCGTCTCTCCCAGCTCCGGTTCGCCAAAGGTCGCCTCTTCAAGCACGTCTTCGAGCTCGTCCGCCTTGACGATCCTGTCAGCTTTCAAGATCGAGACGGAGCGATCGGAGACCTGGGCAGAGCCCGCTATGATGTAACCTCCATCGCCCGTCTCACGGACTGAGTTCCCCTCGGCTCCGTCCGATGGATCGAAGGAGGCGTTAACGATCTCGGTGCCGTTCGAGTCTATCTTTATCAGGAGAACGCTGCTCTTCCCGGGATCAGCAGAATCTGTTGACCCGGCCATCACGTAACCACCGTCGATTGCCAGGAGGGCCCGGCCCTCATCTTCGCCGGCGCCGCCAAAGGTAACGTTCCATTCTTCAGTCGGCGATTGGCCCATCGCCATAATAGGGCATAAAATAAGGCACATCGCCGCTAATTTCAAAAACAAATCTGAATTCATTGCGAGCTGGTTACACTTGTTATAACATAAATCCTCTTCGGTATCATAATCTGTTACAATTTTATAAAAATTTGAATGCATTGGGAACACCGTCTTGAACTGATGTAACTGTAGAATGAGATGCGTCAAGCTTTATATCGCCTATGAGGTAGTGGATCGAGACCTCGTTGGCAATATAGAGCAGCTTCGGTACATGTAAAAACGTCATACTATGCCGCTTTAAAATTAATGTATTTACGGCCGTCATATTTAAATTAGTTAAATTTAATTATTGACATTGCATGCCCTTTTACAGAAGAACATGTGCGCAATCACAATAGGAATTTTGGCCCGCGCATAAGTCCCGAATCCATACCAAGGCGGAATCGCCGATACCGGGCCGCAGATTTGCTGGTCGCTTGCGATCCCCGCGGCGACGCCCACGGGAAAAGGAGAGCTGAAAAAAGGAAGAATCGTAGGCGGCGGAGGTGCGTCGCCGGGGAGCGCCGCCCGCCCTGCCCGCCTCAATAGATCGCGTTCTGATAGAGGAGGACGCCCCAGAGGGCGCCGAGGGCCATGATCGCCGCCGCCGACCTCCGGGGGCAGGAGGGCAAACGCCCCCATCACCGACCCCAGAGATCACCCCTTCACCCTCGACCCTCCGGGCGGCAAGAAGCTCACGATCAGGTCGACGGAGGCGACGGACTTGAGGTACCTTCGGTCCTCCTCTTTCTCGGCGAAGGTCCTATAGATCCTCTTTGCCAGGTCCTCGGGGCTATACTCGCCGGGCTCGATCTCGACGACGGGATCCGCCTTCGGCTTGATCGCCGAGATTGGGCCGCCGATGAGCCGTTCGCTTTCGATGCCTACGGCGACGCCGACGGGGGCGTCTCGGAAGTAGCGCCGCTCGCCCCTGACGACGAAGGCGCCCTTCTTGAGAAACTCGCCAGGCACCGGGGTCTTGGTGACCTGCTCTGCCTTCACGAGGTAGCAGTCCCCCTCAAAGAATCCATCCTTCCAGACGCTCGAGTAGCTGACAGCAAACTGTGCCGCCTCCTCCAGGGTCGATTCGGGAACCTCCTCGCCCAGAGTCTTGATGACGGTGAGAGGCGCTCCGGGGGCGTCGGTGTGAAGGGCGAAGTCCCGCTTTTCGAGGTACTTTGCGTAGATCTCCTCGTTGCTGCTTGCATCCCTTCCCCCGATGACGAGAAAGCCGTCTGAGGAGTCAAACCATCTGAACCTCTCGTACCACCTCGGCTTTCGGCGCTTTGCAACTTTCCTCGTCTTCACCTTCTCTGGAGCCGCCCTCTTCTCGATGATCTTTATCGTCTGCTCCAAGGCCTTCTCTGCGCCCTCACGCTTCTTCGTCTGCTCTTTGGCCCGGTCGTAGTAGCGCTGGGCGTTCTGGGGGACTGTGAGTTTTGCGTTAAGCTCCAGCTCGGTGGCGCCTACCTTGTCCTTCCCCTCACCCTCGCCAACGCCCTCATCGAGACGAAGACGGATCTCGCCCTGGTAGTCGAGGGAGAGGAGCTTCTCGGCGATCGGAAGGCCCGAGGTCTTGATCTTCGCCAGGATCTCGGAGTAGGTGTACCCCTTCTCTAGGGCCCCGGATATCGCACCCAGGATAGACTCGACCTCGCCGTACCGCTCGTAGATCTTCTCTCCCAGAGCGGCAAACTTTCGCTCATTCTCCCGAAACTCCAGGATCGACCGCTCCTGCATTTCCTTTCTTCGCTCAAGAGCCGTCTTTGGCTTTGGCCCCTCGGCCTCCTCGGAGAAGAAGTACTCGTCGAGGGCCTTGCTGAAGCTCTCAAACTCCCGCCGTTCGAGCTCCCCGTAGACCTCCAAAGGCGCGGGGACGACGTCGACGACTTCGTCCCCGTCGAGGACGAAGTGGGGGTCCATCTGGACGAGGCCGAAGACCTCCCCGAGAGCCCTGTGCAGCCGGTCGATCTCATCGCCGGATAGGGAGTGGGCCGGCTCCGTCTTGTTCAGCCCCGCCCTGAGACAGACCTCCTCGGCGTAGGTCCCGCCCATGTTCAGACCCCGGACGAGAGTTCTGACCAGCTCCGACTCGGACGAGGCGAGGAGGAAGGCGAGATCGTTTCGTGAGACGGTCCGCGGGTCGAGCTGGTCTTCTCGATACTGGTACTTCTCACCGGCGAGAAGCTTTCTGTCCCTGAAGGTGAGGGGCCGCAGCGGCAGAACGATCCTCCCGTAATCGTCGAGGAGGAGGACGTTACCCTTGGGGAAGATCTCGACGATGAGCACGTACTGATCATCTCCCCGGTCGATCACGATCTCTGCCACACGATCAAAACCGTGCTGTCGGACCGCTGCCACCCGGCCGCCGGTGATCCGCTTTCGAAGCATCGTCGGAAACTGGGGCGGCATCTTTGGAGCCACCCGGGGCTTTTCAGTGAGGTGGATTCGCTGGCCAGCCTCGAGGAGGAGGTCGAACTTTCCCTGGCCCGGGGATTGGAAGGAGATCACCACCCTGTCCGGGGCGAGCTGGTAGGCCTTGCCCACGAAGCCGCCAACCAGCTTCTCCTGCAGCTCCTCGACCACCGCCGCCACGTCCACGTTGCTCATCGCCTTCTTCATAATGGCCGGAAAAGGGCGATCGACAGATAAATAGTTGCGGACGTTCTCCGAACTGATGGTGAAAGACCGTCGCTATCTCGCAGATCTGATGCTGATGAGGCTCGCCCGCTGGCTGAGGATGGCAGGGCAAGACGTCTCAAACCCGCCGGAAGGGGGCGACGATTCGGACCTTATCGAGATCGCCCTGGCGGAGAAAAGGACTCTCCTGACAAGAGACAGAGTCCTCGCCCAAAGGTGCGTAAAGGCGGGTGCAAACTGCCTTCTCGTAAAATCCTCGGACCTCGAGGAGCAGCTCAGAGAGCTTAGGGATGCGGGCATCTCCCTGGAGCTCAATCCGGATAGGTGCACCCTCTGCAACGGCCCTCTCGAAGAGGTGGGGGAATCGGAGAGAATCGACGATCTCGCCCGCCTGGAGGAGGGATCGACCCTCTGGAGGTGCCGGAACTGCGGCAAGCTCTACTGGCAGGGCTCCCACTGGCGGGGGATCAAAAAGAGACTGGATAGGCTGTACGATTGATCGCCGTCACGGATCAGGAGACGACGGGCATGCCGAGAAAGGTCGTGGAAGGGTCCGACCTCGGGCGCGGGAGGGCGCACGGCACTGAAGGCGGGCGAGGCGATCCCGCGGCTTCCGCTCGGCTTGGGCCCTGATCTGGGGTGATGAGGGCTTCGGGCGCCCCATGTTCTCGAATAGCGCAAGGAGGCGAGACGGTCGAGATGGGGACGTCTGAAACGTGTGGGGGTTGAAAAATATATTCCACATTCGATAGGCGGCTATTTATTCAGGAAAGCCCATGACCATAATTATGTTTGAAAAGATCGGGACCGTCAGAAATTATGCAGACGCCGATGCCCTGCAACTTCTCGCCCTTTTCAAAGACAGCATAAGCGAAATCCAGCTCAGCCAAAGTGAAGACTCCTCAGCATATTTCAGCCCCGAATACTCTCACTACATCGTCGTCCACACCCCGCTCGATATTGAGTATTCGGAACACGGGAAGGAATGGAAAAGGCGTTTTTGCGGCGGTGCCGGGGTTTCGATCGTTGAACGCATAGAGGGCGGGGGAGGTGCGATTTACGTCAAGGGGCTCATGGCCCCAAACGGGTCAAAGGTTTATGCGATCCTTCCTTACACCCACATCGATAGAGCCGCTTCGAAGGATGCGAGCTTTCCGGAATCCCGGCCCGTGGCCACGAGAAATCGGGTGTGGCCCAGGGTCCTTCCAAAGATCGAGGGCGAGAAGATCCTCGACGTCGGATGCGGTTTTGGGAGGCTGACACTCGACATCGCAAATCAAAACCCAGGCTCCGAGGTCTTCGGGGTCGATCTCTTCGATTCTCTCACTGGGCAGGCCAGGATGAACGCCGAGGTTCTGGGCGTAAAAAACGTCGAGTTCAGGACCGCAAGCGCATACGACCTCCCATTCGAAGACGGTTCCTTTGAAACCGTATCATCATTTTTCATGCTCCACCACCTCGACGAGATCCCGAAAGGTTTGAAGGAGATCCGGCGCGTCCTCCAAAAAGAGGGGCGATTTGTGGCGGTGGAACCGATCGGACACCATCACGGCCCGAACTACTCTGGAGCCGACTGGAAGCGAATCTTCGAAGAGGCGGGGTTTTTGGCTTCGGCGGAAGAAAGAGACGGGGCGCTGATAATCAGAGCTCGGAAGGGTGATGAAAAATGAAGAAGTCAAACAGCGCACCCCGCTGCAAGCAGCGGGGCATGTTCGCGCCGGTCATCA
>CAZNGI010000107.1:0-8085 GCA_964572505.1 uncultured Methanotrichaceae archaeon
AAAACGAGATCAAATCCATGAAGAAAATCACACATTTCGGCACAGGCGATCGCCATGGCCTTCGGGAGCGGCGAAAAATCCAGAAATCACTGAAGATGCACAGGCGAGCCGGGGACAAGGAAGGCGAGGCAAAGGATTGGTTTCGCCTGGGTGAGATCGACCTGGAACTGGACAGGCGCGAAAAGGCCCGCGAGAGCTTCCAGAAATGTCTTGGGATCTTGCAACAGATCGGAGAAGAGAGTGACGTGGCCGCCGTTCTCTACTTTCTGGCCATGTTCGATATAGAGGAGGCAAAATACGAGGCCGCCAGGAAGAAGCTTGAAAAGTCGCTGGCGATCTCTGAAAAGATCGGCGACCATGAGAGCGAATCTCTGGCCTGGCAGACGCTGGCCTCGGTCGATTTTCGTCTGGAGAGGCACGAGGTGGCACGCGAGGAGGGCCAAAGAGCTCTGAAAATCGCTCAGCAGATCGGCGACAAATTGCGAGAGGCTTCGATCTGGCACCAGATGGCATCGATCGACCTCGACCGTGGCGAGTACGAAGAGGCGCGCCAGAAGTCCCTCACATCCCTGGAAATCTGGAAAGAGATCGATGGTAGGACTGGCGAGGCAGAAGCATGGCGCGATCTGGGCTTGATCGCCCAGAAACTTGGCAACGCTCAATCTGCCCTGGTGAATTTCCGAAACGCGTTGGAGATCAAGCGAGAGATCGACGACGAGGCTGGCGAGGCCTCAATCTGGAGTCGAATCGGCGCCATTTACAAAGATCAAGAAGATTATGATGCTGCAGTCAAGTGTTTTCAGAAGGCGTTGGAGATCTTTCTGGAGATCGGAGATGCAGATGGGATCGGATCGATTTTTGGTCAGCTCGGAATCACGGCATCAAAGCGCGGCCGCACCGCAGAGGGACTGCGCCTGGTCACTCTGGGCGCCATGATACTGGGCCCAACCGAGAGCGACAACTTCGATATAGTGGAATCCTGGGCCAACGGCCTGGCTTCAGAGCTAAACTACGCCCAGGAGCAGTTCGACGCTATGAGCCAGGAATTGGTCGAAGCTTACCAAAAAGACAACGGATGGAGCCTGGTCGACGCGGCCTTCGCCGACATGGAACCGCGATCGGCGCCGGAGCCTGACAAAGTTTAAAGATGATCCCTCCCAATCCCTTTTCTGCCTATGAAGAAAATTATGTATTCCAGCACCAACGGCCACCCCGAGCTCCTCGACTTCAAGGGCGCGCTCCTCCGAGGCCAGGCCCCGGACAAGGGGCTCTACGTCCCAGAGGAGATCCCGAGGCTATCGAAGGAGGAGCTTTTGAGCTTCTCAGAGATGGAGTACCCTGAGATCGCGCTATCTGTGATGCGCCCCTATTTGGGAGACCTCATCCCCGAGGACGACCTCGTCGCGATCCTACTGGACGCCTACGACTTTCCGGTTCCCCTCGAAAAGGTCTACGACGAGAAACACATTATGAGGCTCGACAAGGGCCCCACCTTCTCCTTCAAGGACTTCGCCGCGCGGCTGATGGGCAGACTCATGCAGTACTTCCTCCGGCAGGAGGGGAGCAACATGGTGATCCTCACCGCCACCTCCGGAGACACCGGAAGCGCCGTCGCCCACGCCTTCTACGACCTTGAGAACATCAAAGTCGTCGTCCTCTTCCCCGAGAAGGAGGTCACGGGCCGGCAGAGAAAGCAGATGACCACCCTCGGCAAGAACGTCCACGTGATGGCCGTCGACGGCAAGTTCGACGACTGCCAGGCGATGGTGAAGCAGGCCTTCGTCGACCCGGACTTCGCCGACCTCAACCTCTCGTCGGCAAACTCCATCAACGTCGGAAGGCTGATCCCCCAGTCGATCTACTACTTCTACGCCTGGTCCCGGACCGCGGCCCCAACCAGCGAGATCGTCTTCTCCGTTCCCTGCGGCAACTTCGGAAACGTCATGGCAGGCCTCATCGCCATGAGGATGGGCCTTCCAGTGAGACGGTTCGTCGTCGCGACGAACGAGAACGACGAGTTTCCAAAATTCATGGAGACCGGCGACTATCGGCCGATCCGCCCCTCGGTCAAGTGCATCTCCAACGCCATGAACGTCGGCCACCCGAGCAACCTCGCGAGAATCTTCTGGCTCTACGAAGGCTCGATGGACGAGAACGGGACGGTCGTCAAAGCCCCGGATATCGAGGCTATGAGGCGGGAGATCTTCGCAGTCTCCGTCACCGACGCGGAGACGAGAAAGACGATATCCGACGCCTACAACCGGTACGATACCCTACTGGAGCCCCACGGAGCCGTCGGCTGGGCAGGCCTTGAAAGGTACCTGAAGGAGGTCGAGGACTGGAGGCCCTGCATCTCTCTTGAGACCGCCGACCCCGCCAAGTTCCCCGAGGAGGTCGTGAGGGCCGTGGGGCTTGAGCCGCCGGTCCCAGAGGCTATGGCCCGTCTCGACGATATGGATGAGCGGTTCGACCTGGTGGCCGGAGAGTACCAGGCCTTCAAGGCCCAGCTTTTGAAGCTATTCCCCTGATCGGGAGACGAGTTGAATGACGGATGAAGGACTGGAGATCATCTTCGACGACATCGGAAGCTATCCCCTGCCGGCGGGGATGAGCCGGGAGAGGCTGCCCCAGGGCGATTCGTACCTGGAACTGGTGAGGGACGCCATCGTCCAGAAGATCGAGGCCGGAGTCGAGCGGCCCACCTACCCCCAGTTCAGGGACATGATCAAGATGTTCATGGACCCGATCGAGGACCCTCAAAAGTCTGAGAGCCCTTACGTTGTAAAGGCGGAGTCTGCTCGGATCCTGGAGCTTGAGGCGCTGGAGACTATGGGAAAAGAGATGGAACGGGAGGGAAAGAGGCTCCGGGCGAGGGTCTGTGTCACCGGCCCCGTCGAGCTGTACCTCGCCCGCTTCGGTGCGACCGACTACGTGGACATCCTTGAAAACCTCGCAACAAGCGTCGCTAGGTTTCTGGAAGAGGCAAAAAAGAGTCGCCACTTTGAGGTCTCCGTCGCGTCGCTGGACGAGCCGAGCCTCGGGATCAGCCCGAGCGTCATCTTCGATGACGACCATATCTCAAAAGCCCTGGAGATCGCGGCCAGCCCCTGCGAGAGGATCGATTGCGAGGTCCACCTCCACTCGCCCTTGATGGCGGAGCTCTGCTCCGGCGTCCCTGGGATCAACGTGATCGGGGTTGAGTCCGCCGCAAACCCCGACTACCTGAAGCTCGTCGACAGGAAGGTGCTGGAGGAGCACGACGCCTACATCAGGGCTGGGATCGCCAGGACCGACATAAACGCCCTAGTGGCGAGGATGAACGACCGCCTGGAGACGAACCTCTGGAGAGAGCCCGAGAGGCTGGAGAGGGAGGTTTTCGCGGCCGAGTCCGTCGAGTTGATGGAGCAAAGGCTCGCCGAGGCCCACCGGCTCTTCGGGGACAGGGTCAGGTACGCGGGCCCCGACTGCGGCCTTGGTTCCTGGCCGAGCCAGAAGATGGCCGCGAGCCACCTTGCCAGCTGCGCGAGGGCGATCGCCTTCTTCAGATCCAGGCCGGATCGTTAGAGGAACGACGCCCTGCTCAATTTCGATACGCTTGGGGTCTGTTCGGGCGAGGGAATCGATCTCGCCAGCCTCTTTTTCAGATCTTCGAATTTTCCTCAGCTGCGGGCTTATCGGAAGTCTCCCGGAGAACAGCCGACATAATTTCCCTGGCTCGAGGGTTTACGTAAATATTTTCTAAAATACGTTTTCGTTCTGATCGGCCGAGATACGGGAACATAAGATAACCACTATGTATAAATATTTTAAGATCATTCTATGCATCATGAGATTGAGGGTTGTGAGCTCGAAAGAGGAGATTCCAGAGCTGAACTCCAACGAGCAGATGATCCACCTGGCCTTCAGGCCATCGAATATGGACGTGATGACGCTGATACAGAGATGCCCGAGAATCCGGGCCGTCCAGACACCCCCCTCCTACTACCGGACCATGTCCAAGGCCGCCCGGCAGTTCCTGGAGATCCAGGGGGTGGAGCTGTTGAGAGGTGACGTCTGGGGTCACAGAAAAGACATCGATGAGTACTACGAGATCGATGAGAGCGTCATAGAGAGATTATCAAAACTGATGTCAGAGGGGCGCAAAATCGACGAGATCATAACTTTGCTAAAAAGAGAGACAAAGCTCTCTGAAGATTTGATAAAGTACATCCTGAAGACCAGCGTCATGATCTGACGTGCCTTTTCCCATAAGGCCGTCTCCGTCATCAGACTGGACGCTTTCGTTGGTGCCTTCGGCCCGCCGAGCTGGCACCATCACGATTTTATCCGATAAGACAGGACTCGGACCCGAAGATCTGAACGGCGAGGTATATCGGTGATGTCGTCTGGGAGGGAAGGACCAGATCGGTCACAGAGACCTGGACGCCGTCCCGAAGACGCGGGATGGCCTCACCCTTGAGGGACTATGGCTGCTCCAGTCAAAAAATATACATTCGATGAAACATATTTAAGCGGCTAGTTCCCCGAAGCTCGGCATCGCGGAATCTCGGCAGCAGGTGATAATCATGACAAAGGTAGTGCTCAACTTCAAGACCTACGCGGAGGCTACGGGCATGGCGGCCCTGGAGCTCTCCAGGATTTGCGAGGAGGCGGCAGAGCGGTACGATGTGGAGATGGTGGTGGTGCCCCAGACCGCAGACATCCGCCTGATCTCGGAGAACGTCTCGATCCCGATCTACGCCCAGCACGTCGACGGCGTCGGGTTTGGTGGCTACACCGGCCACATCACAGCTACCTCGATCAAGGCCGCAGGAGCCAGCGGAACCCTCATAAACCATTCGGAAAGAAGGCTGAAGCTCGCCGAGATCGAGGCGGCCCTATCGGCCTGCAAGGCGAAGGGGCTTGCAACGATCGTCTGTACTAACAACATAGCCACCACCAGGGCGGCCGCCGCCCTCAAGCCAGACTTCGTGGCGGTGGAGCCCCCAGAGCTCATAGGGAGCGGGATTCCCGTATCCAAGGCCGACCCCGGAGTCGTCACAGGTTCGGTGGAGGCCGTGAAGAAGATCGAGCCCGAAGTTGGGGTTCTCTGCGGTGCGGGCATCAGCCGAGGCGAGGACCTGTTGGCTGCCCTGGAGTTGGGGTCCGTGGGCGTCCTTCTCGCCTCGGGGATAATCAAGGCCAAAGATCAAAAGAAGGCTCTGGAGGACCTCCTCTCCGGGATCCGGAGGTGATCCCGATGATATGCGTCAGGGTCCGAGTGTCCGGCAGGGTTCAGGGCGTGGGCTACAGGCACTTCACCACGATCCACGCGACGGAATTGGAGGTGAAGGGCTGGGTTCGAAACCTTCCCGGGGGCGGGGTCGAGGCCCTCCTCCAGGGAGAGAAGCAGAAGGTGGGTGAGCTTTTGAACCAGATGAAGACGGGACCGGCCCAGGCCCTGGTCTCCGGCATGGATATATCTGATATCCAGTGCCAGGAGATTGAAGACTTCAAGGTGGTCTATTAAGCTATCGAGGAGAGATGATCCTTTGCTGACGGTCAACAGATACAAATGCGGTTACTGCGGGGCCTGCGTGGGGGTCTGTCCTGCCGCCGCCCTGGAGCTGGTGGATACCTGGATTGAGGTGAACGACGACTGCACGAAATGCGGCAGGTGCACCAAGATCTGCCCCTTGGGCGCGCTGGAGCTGGTGAAAGAGGCGGAGATATGAAGTGCGATCTTGTGGTGGTGGGAGCAGGACCTGCCGGGTCGATGACCGCGAAGGTTGCGGCCGAGGCGGGCCTCGACGTGGTCATGCTGGAGAAGAGGCAGGAGATCGGCGACCCCGTCCGATGCGCTGAGGGCGTGAGCAAGGCCGCTCTGAAGAAGCTGGTGGAACTGGACCCGGTCTGGATCTCGGCCGAGGTGAAGGGGGCCAGGATCCGCGCTCCCGACGGAACGGAGATCGTGATATCCGAGGACAGGGCCGGAGCCGAGGTGGGCTATGTTCTCGAGAGGAAGGTCTTCGACCGCGCCCTCGCCCTGGATGCGGCCGAGGCCGGGGCCAAGGTGATGGTCAAGACGAGAGCGCTCGGGCTTCTCTGGGAGAAAGGCGTTCCATCGGGAATTTCGGCCCAGTTCGTGGGCGAGAGCCTCAAGATCGAGGCGCCTCTGATCATAGGCGCCGACGGCGTCGAGTCGAAGGTCGGACGGTGGGCAGGGATCGACACGGCCTTGAAGCCGAAGGACATCGAAACTTGCGCCCAGTTTCTCGTCCAGGACGAGAAGATCGACGAGGAGTACTGCGAGTTCTACCTCGGAAACGAGATCGCCCCCGGAGGCTACGTCTGGTCCTTCCCCAAGGGCCAATCCATCGCCAACCTGGGGATCGGGGTTCTCGGGTCGAAGGCAAACTCGGGAATGCCCATAAGATTGCTGAGGGAGTTTGTGAAAAAGAACTTCCCCGAGGGGAAGGTTCTGGAGATGATGGTGGGAGGAGTTCCCATCTCCGGGCCCATCGAGACTACCACCGCCGACGGCGTGATCCTCGTCGGGGACGCCGCGAGGCAGTCTGACCCCATAACCGGCGGCGGCATCATAAACGCCATGCGGGCCGGAGTGATGGCAGGAGAGATCGCCGCAGATCAGGTTCCCAAAGGGGAGGTCGGCAAGGGGGAGCTTATGATCTACGAGAAGCGGTGGAGGGAGACGATCGGAAAGCAGATCTCAAGGAACTTCGCCGTCAAGGAGTTCTTCGTCGACCTCACCGACGATGACCTTAACCGGCTGACCCACTCCCTGGACGGCGTCAATGTAGCCGAGCTGGACCTGAAGGGGCTTCTCAAGGTTCTGCTCAGACAGAATCCGAAGCTTCTCTTGAAGCTCCGGCATCTGATAGTTTAGTCACCTGATAGTTTAGGCAGACGGTCGAGGTCGAACTCGATCTTCACGCAGTCCCGGTCGGCCCCGACGGAGACGACGGTGGTGTGGAAGACGTATTTGAGGGTGCGGTGCCCGCCCGGCACCCTCACCCCGTGGTCTTTGGAAAGCCTCCTGAGGGTGCAGGCCTGGAGGACCGGGCCGCTCTGGAGGAAGAGAAGGCCGGGCAGGTTCAGGTTCTTGTGATCGAGGGTCGGAAACTTCTCTTCGAGGATCGTCTCAAGCTCGGCCCGCGTGATCTCGACGGACCTTCCCTCGCTCTCGACCCTGATGTGCTCCTCGTCGGCGACGACGGCGTCCACGTGGGCTTTGAGGGTGGAGGAGATGTAGTTATCGCCCCGACCCCTCTTCTCCGGCGGGAGGAGCTCTTCGAGCTTTGGGAGGAAAGGGCGCAGGAGGGGGCCGCTCCCGCCGAAGATCGCCCCCGGCAGGTTCTTGACTTCGGCGGAAAGGTCTCTTACGTCCTGGTTTGTTACTTCGACATAGACCATGCTCTATTTCGGGGGCTTAAAGGGCATGTACTTGTCGGGCTGGTAATCGGCATGATGGAGAATGGGTCATTGAGGGTTTTATAAAGATCTATTCTTCGTCGCAGAATCATTGTAATCGCCAGGCCACCCTTATTGATATTGAAAAATAGAAACTCGTTTGAGTGAACGACAGACCGACCAGGTTTTGAGAAACGAATACATTCGTCCCTAAAGTTTTTTGCGGGATTTATCTGAGAATAATATAAACTATAGCAATTTTTAGATCTTTTTAACTTTGGGGCTTATGTTACGTTTTACCCATTGGTCCGCTTTTTTATCAAACTTCCAAAAGACTTCTCTTGCTGGTGTACCTTCGTTTGTAATTATATATTTCCCGTATCTAGGGCGCCCTCTTGAAGCAATCGAGTCTGGAATTGTATTGAGTATAGCACCAAGGAAACTCATAACTTCATCATGCTCCTTATTTGCCTCCCAACACCACCACTTACCTATCGAATCACCACTGGCTGTGGTATCTCTCCGGTAATACCAGTATCCTTTTCCAACTATGCATATTGCACGAATTAAAGGGTCAAAATCAGCATCTCGATCAAGCTTAATGTACCTTTCAATCTCAGCATGGCACAATCTACTTTTCCAGTGATGAAGTTGGAGGCTGGATACCCCCTCCCA
>CAZNGI010000108.1:0-8071 GCA_964572505.1 uncultured Methanotrichaceae archaeon
GTCCTCAAGAAGTACCATCCCCTCTACATGAACTTCCACTTCGAGCACCCGAGGGAGATCAACCCCGAGAGCGAGCGGGCCCTCAAGCTCCTGGCGGACGCCGGGATTCCCCTGGGCAGCCAGACGGTCCTCCTCAGGGGCGTCAACGACGACCCAGAGGTGATGAAGGATCTGATGCAAAAGCTGGTCAAAAACAGGGTCAGGCCCTACTACATCTACCTATGCGACCTGGTGAAAGGCGTCGAGCACTTCAGAACCCCCCTCCAGTCGGGCTTCGACGTGATCTGCCACCTCCAGGGCCACACCTCGGGCCTGTGCGTCCCCCACCTGATCATAGACTCGCCGGGCGGAGGCAAAATCCCCATACTGCCCCCGGACTACCTCCTCTCCTCGAATGATGAGAAGGCGGTCATATCCAACTACAAGGGCGAGGTCTACGAGTACCCCAACCCGAGGATCTGAGATGAAGGTCGCCCTAACCTGCAACACTCTGCCCCCCGACTACTCTCGGGAGTCGGGGGACGACACCTTCGCCGAGTTCGACGCTCCATCGACGATCGAGGCGATAAGAAAAGCTCTTCTGAACCATTGCGACTCGGTGACGGTCATCGAAGCCGACGAGAACGCCTACGAGAAATTGTTGCGTGGGAAGTTCGACTTCGCCTTCAACATCGCCGAAGGCGTCCGGGGAGAGGCGAGAGAGGCCCAGATCCCGGCGATGCTGGAGATGCTGGGCATCCCCTACTCAGGCTCCGGGGTCACGACCCTTGCCATCACCCTGGACAAGCGGAGGACAAAAGAGGTCCTCACGGCAAACGGAATCAGGACCCCAAGGTTCCAGCTGTTGAGCCGAGCCGAGGACCTGGAGTCCGACCTAGAATTCCCCTTATTCTTGAAGCCGAACGGCGAGGGGTCCAGCAGGGGCATCACCGTAAAGTCGCTGGTGAACTCGAAAGAGGAGTTGAAGGAGGTCGCCACCGAGATGGTGGCAACATACCGCCAGCCGGTCCTCGTCGAGGAGTACCTGACGGGAAGGGAGTTCACGGTGGGGCTTGTGGGAAACGCGCCGCCCGAGGTCCTTCCCATCGTCGAGGTGAGCTTTGAGGGGCTTCCCGAGGACGCCCCCAAGTTCGACTGCTACGAGGTTAAGTGGATCTACGACTCCCAGGACTCAGAGTACGACACCACAATGTGCCCCGCCAGGATAGGCGAGGACCTTCGATCCAGGATCGAGAAGACGGCGGCCAGGGCCTTCGAGGCCCTGGATGTGAGGGATCTGTGCAGGCTCGACCTCCGCCTCGACAAGGATGGCGAGCCGAGCGTCTTCGACGTCAACGCTTTACCCGGCCTCATCCCCGACCCCGCGGAGAACTCCAGGTTCCCCAAGGCCGCCTATGCTGCCGGCTACTCGTACGAAGAGCTTATAGGCAAAGTCTTCAATGCAGCTCTCGCACGCGAGGGTATATCGAGATGAAGGTTGCGATCCTCTACAACATCCCGGGCGAAGGCTCCTCCAGGAGCAAGATCGAGATGGAGGCAGAGCTGGAGGTACTGGAGACGGTCGAGGGCGCGAAATTGAGCCTCGAGTCGAAAGGCATCGAGACGGTTCCCCTCGGCTGCAGCCTGGAGGCGCTATTCTCCCTCAAAAACTTCGACCTCGTATTCAATCTGGCGGAGGGTTTCGGCGACGATCTTCGGGCTGAGCCGAACGTCACCGGTTTCATCGAGCTTCTGGGCGTTGCCCGCACAGGCTCGCCCCCCAAAGCCCTTGAAGTCTGCAGGGACAAGCACCTCTCCAAGCTCGTCCTCGAAAGGGAGGGGATACCCACGCCCCGGTTCCAGCTCTTTCGGACCGCCAACGATCCATTCGGCCTCGACTTTCCCGTGATCATAAAGCCCGTCCTGGAGGATGCGAGCATTGGCATCACCGCCGACTCCATCGCAAAGGACGAAGACAATCTGAGGGTCAAGGTCGCCCAAATTCTCGAAACGTACAATCAGCCAGCTCTCGTGGAGGAGTACATCGAGGGCAGAGAGATGAACGCCGCCCTGATCATCGGCCCCGACGGAGCCGAGGTTCTGCCGATCTCGGAGATCGTCTTCAATCTTCCCGACGGCGTCCCGAGGATACTCGGCTTTGAGGCGAAGTGGCTGGAGGACAGCCCTTTCTACCAGAACACTGTGCCCCTCTGCCCCGCCCCCCTGGAGCCGGAGCTTAAAGAAAGGATAGAAATCCTTGCAAAGCAGGCCTGCTCCGCCCTCGCGGTCGAAAACTACGCCAGGGTCGACTTTCGGATCAGGGACGAGGACGGCGAGCCCTTCGTCATCGAGGTTAACCCAAACCCCTGCATCAACCCGTCGGGGAGCGGCTTTGCCAGGGCCGCGGCGGCCGCCGGCATGGACTACCCGGAGCTGATCGAAAGGCTGGCGAGGTCAGCCCTGGATCGGTGGGGGAAGGGCCATCTCTGGACCGAAAGAAAAGGCCAGGATGAAAAGGACGAGAGCTTCTCGGCGGGCGAGCTCGACTTTCGGCGCGTGAAGGCAGAAGACGCCCCTCTCCTCTTCGGGTGGTTCAGAGACGAGGAGCTGACAAAGTACATGGAGCCCTCTTCGTCTCTCACGATAGATCAGCTCGAAGTCAGCATCCTCTGCTCGAAGGACGAGGACTTCGTGATTTACAAGGGCGATGTCCCGATCGGGTTTGCCTCCCTCTACGACAGGACGCCCTGCACCTGCGAGATCTCGTACTTGATCGGCGATCCCGAATACAGGGGCAAAGTCCTTGGCAGAAAGATCGTGGAGGCGCTCATGGACCATGGCTTTTCCCGCCTGGGCCTGAGATCGATATTCGCCTCGGCCACCGTGGAGAACCTATCCTCGATAAGGGCCCTTGAGGGGGCGGGCTTCAGAATGATCGGGACCAGGCGGGCCAGCTCCCGACTGAAGGAGTGCTGCCTGAACGACATCCTCTTTGACATCACGAAAGGCGAGTTTCTTGCCCGAAGATCGGAATCGTAAAGGTAGGAAGCGCGTACTTCATTGATTCGTTCCTTCTTCACCCCAAAATCCGGATATAGAATCAGATTCTCCCACTTTCCATCGGAGGCAAATAATGAAAGACAGGATCGTGGTCGCCCTCGGCGACATCACGAAATTGGAGGTCGACGCGATCGTCAACGCCGCCAACTCCTCCCTTCTGGGCGGCGGGGGCGTCGACGGCGCGATACATCGGGCTGCAGGCCCCGGTCTTCTTGAGGAGTGCCGAGGTCTGGGCGGCTGCTCCACGGGCGAAGCCAGGATCACCAAAGGCTACAGCCTTCCCGCAAGGTGGGTGATTCACACGGTGGGACCGATCTGGCGAGGCGGCGCCTCTGGTGAGGACGAGCTTCTGGCAAAGGCCTATAGAAGCTCTCTATTGCTCGCTGAAGAAAACGGGATAAAGACGATCGCCTTTCCGGCAATCAGCACCGGAGCCTACGGGTTTCCGGTGGAGCGGGCATCAAGGATCGCCGTCGGCGCGATCAAAGGGTTTCTGGAGAAGAACTGCACGATAGAGAAGGTATTTTTGGTCTGCTTCAGCGAGAGGGCGAGAGGGTGCTATCGCGAGGCTTTGGAGGAGAAGAGATAAGCGGTCAGCGTTTCAGGGCGTGTCCGTTATCTTCGGATTTCTGGCGGCCTCCGAGTAGATGAAGGAGGTCATCAACCAAGCTCCAGCTCGGCTTCGATCTCCTCCTCGGTGCAGTATCGGCCCTGTTTTAAGTCCTCGAGCGCATCTTCGATCCTCTTCAGGGTCTCCTCGCTCAGGGGCTCATCATCCGTGGCCATACCGGCCAGCCGATCGACGACGTCGTTGTAAGTCTCCCGAGGGTGGCGTTTCAGCTCGTCGAGGCGCGCCTTTGTCTCCTGACGGATCACGATCGTCGTGGTCTCAGCCATATACTGAACTATAGGGAGATATAGCATATGAAAGCTCCCGCCCCGTCGAGACGGGCCCGACCAAAGTATTCTTTTTGGGACTGTCCTTTCCAAGAAGTGCCGATACGAAATACCCAAATCGATCAGACCTCTGAGCGCAAGAGAGATGTATACCCGAAGCAAACCCGTCCTCAGGTAAAAACTGCGAGGTATTCTCCATGGAACTTGATGAGATGGCAAAGACCCTGGTCGAAACACTCCACCTGGAAACAAACCCAGTGGGCGTAAAACTGCTGAGAAAAGAGGAGGACATTCCAAAGGACATTAAGATGATCACCGAGCCTCTCCGCTACTGCGAGATGGTCCAGGCGGCGAGGTACAGGGGCGAGACGACCCTGGCCAAGGTCGATATGCACTCCTGCAAGGGTGGCGCTTCGGGAATCGGCCTCATGGAGTTTCCGGAGAACATCTCCTCCGGAAACCTCTACTTCTCAAAGCTGAACAAGTGCGTCACCAAAGAGTCGGGCTCGAAGATCGTCTCGTCATTCCCGGCCCAGAAGGCGGGAAGCACCGTGGCGACCCTGGTCGCGCCCCTTGAAAAGATGTTGGTGAAGCCGGACGTCGTCATCTTCGTCGGAAAGCCCTTCCAGGCGAGAAGGGTGGTCCAGGCAGTCCTCTACAAGGAGGGCGGCAGGGTGAGCTTCAACACCGCAGGCATCCAGTCCTTCTGCGTCGATGCCACCTCCTCGTCCATCCTGAAAGGGGAAGTGAACGTCTCCATGGGCTGCGACGGCGCCGCCAAGAACGCGGGGCTCGAGGACGACTTCGTCGTGGTGGGAATCCCCTTCGACATGGCCGAGAAGATCGCACCAATCCTCGCCGAGAGGGGCGAGGGCTGGGACAACTGGATGAGATCCTGAAACCTCAGGAAAGAACACGCCACCGGAGGAGGACGCCGCCGCCGAGGATCTCAAACGAGATCAGTTCGAGCTTGGGGTAACCGTCGGAAAAGCCGGGGCCGTCCACCAGAGTCGGCGCCCCCTCCCCACCGATGATCATGGGGCCGACGAAGACCGAGATCTCGTCGATGAGCCCAGCCTCGATGAGGGACCAGTTCAACGTGGCACCCCCCTCCACCATCAGCCTCTTGACCCCTTTTTTCTTCAAAATCGATAGAAGCTCTCCGAGATCGACCCGCTCTTCTCCGACTACGAGGATCTCGCACTTCTCCCGCAAAAGGTCAAGCCGCTCATCGGGAGCCGCTTTAGAGACGGCGATGATGCACCCCTCCCCCAAAACCTCCGCTCCGGGAGGGGTTCTCGCGCGGCTGTCGACGACCACCCGAAGAGGGGTCTCGGGAAGGCCCCGATCCGCCCTCATCATTTTCAGATCCGGGGACTTGACCCTGAGGCCCGGATCGTCGGCCAGGACCGTTCCCACCCCCGCCATGACGGCGTCGCTTTCGGCCCGGAGGAGCTTCACACGATCCATATCCTTTCGGCCCGATATCCTCACCTGCTTTCGATCAACTGAGCTGATCTTTCCGTCGGCGCTCATGGCGCTGTTGATGAAGACGAAGGGCCTGTCCATGATGATCTCTAGACCAGAGAGGAAAGCTAAATATTTTCCCGCCCTGATCTTCTTTCGATGGAAAAGACGGACGATGAGATCCTCCTATCCGGAACGATCCTCTTGGGAGAGGAGTTTGAGCCTTTCGAGGGGTACCTCTGTCTTCGAAAGGGGATCGTCGTGGAGATCGGGTCCGAGGAGGTCGACTCGGACGTTGAGGGGATAGTCTCTCCGGCCCTGGTCAACGCCCACGTCCACCTGGGCGACTCCATCTTCAAGGACCCGCCCTTTCTTCCCCTCGACGAGCTGGTGGGGCCCGGTGGCCTCAAACACCGGGCTCTATCGACGGCCTCCCGCCGGGACCAGGTGGAGGGGATGAGAAGGTCGCTTTTGGATATGGCCCGCTCAGGGACTTGCGCCTTCGCTGACTTTCGCGAGGGCGGTGGTGATGGGGTCGAGATGCTCTTCGAGGCGATGGAGGGGATAAATTTGATCGGAAGGGTCCTGGGAAGGCCCGATCCTGGATCGATTCGGGTCCACAGGAAATGCTGGGGGGTCGGGATCAGCAGCACGAGAGATCATCCCCGATCCTGGGTCGAGGAGGTGGTCGAGGCCGCAAGGTCCGAGGGAATGCAAGTCGCCCTTCACGCCGGCGAAGCGGGAAGAGACGACATCGAGGACGCCCTGAGCTTAGAGCCCGACCTTCTCGTCCACCTCACGAAGGCCGAGCCCCGGGACCTCGCGATGATCGCGGAGGCAGGGGTGCCCGTCGTCGTCTGCCCAAGGTCCAACCTCGCCACGGGCGTGGGCCTTCCAGACGTCACCAGGATGCTTGCTATGGGGATCGTCGTGGGCCTTGGAACCGACAACGTCATGCTCAACTCGCCAAACCTCTTCACTGAGATGGAATTTGCATCCAAGGCGCTGCTGCATAACGATAGACAGGTATTTATGATGTGCACGCTAAACGGTGCTCGGATCTTGGGTGCGGATGATGCGGTTGGAGCCATCCGCGCGGGCAAGGAATGCAGGATAATGGTCATCGACAGACGGTCGGAGAACATGTGGGGGGTGAAAGATCCCCTCGCAAGCTTGGTCAGGAGGGCGAGGCCCTCTGACGTTCTGGCCGTCCTCTAGAGGTTTTTCCATGTTTGAGAGGATAATGATAGCAACCGACGGCTCGAAACATAGCGAGCGGGCGGCAGAGGTGGGTATCGAGCTCGCCAGGCTTTCTGGAGGCGCCATTACCGTCGTCTACGTCGCCGACACAGGACGGCTGAGCCACCTTCCCGAGGACATGGCTCTTGCGAGCATCAGGGATCTACTGATCAAAGAGGGCGAGGAGGCCACCGATTACATCGAGGAGATGGCCAAAAGAGCAGGAGTTGGCTGCACCAAGATGGTCATCGAGGGCAACCCCGGCGAGGAGATCATAAGATCCTCCGCAAAGTCCGGGATCGAAGTGGTGGTCATGGGGAGCGTCGGGCGGACCGGCCTTGACAAGTTCCTTTTGGGCAGCGTTGCCGAGAAGGTGGTCCGAAACTCCAAGGTGCCGGTCCTGACAGTGCCGGGGGAGAAGGTTTGAGCGAGATTCCTGTCAGAGAGGTGATGGTAAGCGACGTCGCCCACGTGACGATCCCCGGGCCCAGGGACCAGGTCTTGAAGGTCCTGAAGGAGAGACACGTCTCGGGCGTGCCGGTGGTCAAGGGCGGCGAGCTTGTGGGGATGGTGACCAGGACCGACCTTCTCAGAAACCCCGAGGAGGACCAGACCGCCCTCCTCATGACCCGCGACCCGTTGGTCGTTCGGCCCGACGACAGCGTCATCGAGGCGGCACGGCTTCTGGCGGAGAACGATATCAGGCGTCTTCCAGTGGTCGAGAACGGCTCTCTCGTTGGGATCGTGAGCGTCGCCGACATCATCCGGGTGATCGCAGACCTCGACATAAAAAGGCCGATCGAGAGATACTTTGAAAAGACGACCGTCGCCGTCTGGGACGAGATGCCCCTTCCGGTGGCTGGCGCCGTGATGGAGTATGCCAATGTACAGGCATCGCCTGTCCTCGACTCCGATCTGAAGCTGGTGGGGATAGTCTCCGACCGGGACCTGATAAACGCAAGCATAATCGAGGACTCCGTCGAGATGTCAGACATGTCCTCAGCCTCCGACGAGGACGAGTGGACCTGGGAGAGCACCAGAGACACCCTGAACTTCTACTACGGTGTCTCGCGCATAGCGCTCCGTAAGATCCCCGTGAAACAGGCTATGGTTCCCGCGGTCACCGCCATCAAGAGCAGCGAAGTTGGCGAGTCCGCCAGGGTGATGAGGAGGGAGAAGATCGACCAGCTCCCGGTGGTGACGGCTCATCAGAAGTTGGCGGGGATGCTGAAGGACTCCGACCTCCTCTGGGCGCTGATCGAACACTCCATCGAAGCTGGGATCTGAGGGGAAGTTCGACGAACGATCTCGGATATGGAAGGGGCCTTTGGCCCCCTCTCCGCATCCTGCTCGAACGAATGTATATTTTTAGGGCATTTATTTTAAAATGAATACCCCGCAGCTTGCTGCGGTTGGGATGGTCAAATAA
>CAZNGI010000109.1:0-7955 GCA_964572505.1 uncultured Methanotrichaceae archaeon
TTCACCCCATCTTCTCCCTCACCGGCTCCAGAATCGCGTTCAGGTTTTCGACGGCGCTCTTCTTGAGGTCGAGGGGGTGCATCTTCCCGGCCAGATAGTCCGCCTCCAGCGCCTCGTACCTCTCGTAGGTGATGTCGCCGCCGAACTTATCGGGCCGCCTGATGGTGACCTCGCCGAGGCGGGGGAGGATGTGGTACTTGAATAGCTCCGTAACCGGGTTGCCCTCTATGTCCTTTGCCGGGCAGTAGGCGCTCATTATCTTCTTGTCCAGGTCCTCGGCGGTATCGTCTACGGAGATGTAGTTGCCCTTCGACGAGGACATCTTCCCGCCGTTGAGGCCTGAGATGATTGGCGTGTGGAGGCAGACGGGAGGCAGCATCCCGAGCTTCGGCATCTCTTCTCGCGCCAGCATGTGGATCTTCCTCTGGTCGATCCCGCCGACGGCGAGGTCGACTTTGAGGGCCGCGATGTCGACGGCCTGCATCAGGGGGTAGATCATCTGGGAGACGTGGGGGTTGTCCATGTTCCTTCCCACCTCGTCCATCGACCGCCGGGCGCGGTTGAGGGTCGTGTTCCTCGCCATCTTCAGGACGTTCTTCACGTACTCAGGCTCGAGCTGGTAGTCGGTCCCGTAGACGAACTCCGTCTTCTCCGCATCGAGGCCCAGGGCTATGAAACAGTCCCTGTTGTAGTCGGCCGTCGCCCTGACCTCTTCGAGTGTCCCCTTCTCGTTCAGGTAAGCGTGAAGGTCTGCCAGGAGGACGACGACCTGGAAGCCCGCCTCCTGAAGGTCGATCAGCTTGTTTGCGGTGAGCATGTGGCCCATGTGGACCTTGCCGCTCGGCTCGTACCCGACGTAGGCCCTCGGATGCTCCTTTGCCTCCATCAACGCCTTGAGCTCGTCCAGCGTGACGATCTCCTCTGCATTCCTGATCACAAGCTCAAGCCTGTCCAAAAGATATCACCACCACCCCAGAGGAGAGGGGATGTATAACGCTTTTGGTTCCTTTGGGAAGGGGGCTTTTGTGAGGCGGCGGATCGTTCGAGGGAAGGGTTGGGAAGATGTCGGGAAAGGGTTATTACGGGCTTGGTGGCAACTGGATTACATGAAGCCGAAGGAGGGGGGAAAGGGGAAACGGAAGGCGGAGCAAAAGGACGGCCAGAAGTCTCAATCTCAAACCGTGCCCCAAACCGAGAACGACAGGACCAGGGAGAAGAACCTCGGCCTCATCGTCCTCGCGATTCTTTTCGCTTTGATATTCTGGGACTCGTACTGGTTTCTCTCCAAATTCTTGCTTCTCTTCGTCATCGTCTACGTGGTCTACGTGGTTTACGTCGGCGCAAAGTCTCGATTCTGATTTTGGGCGATATTCTGATGGAAAGGGTTATCAGAAGATACCGCCCACCTCTCCGCCATGTCACGCAGAATGCTGGGCAGATCCGGCAGGATCCGGAGCCGCGAACAGAACATCATATTTCTGGTGCTGGCGGTCGTGATCGTCGCCCTCCTCTGGAACTTCATAGGGGTCATCTTCAGGGTCGCCCTCTTCGCCATCGTCGTCTACCTGGTCTACCGCCTCCTTCAGAGCCGCGTCTGAGATGAAGAGTAATAAGGGAGAAAGGGGAGAAATCGTTATCATCTCAAAGGACAGATATTGATACATGACTCGTCAGATTCCGGTTCGGGCCGGGGGGAGCCGATCTCTCTTGCAGAACGTGCTTCTCCTGGTCATCGCGCTGATAGCGGCCGTGATCCTCCTGGACGTCATAGGCTTTCTGGCAGGGATATTGATCTTCGCCCTGGTGGTCTACATCGTCTATCTCGTCCTTCGCCACTACTTTTGAGGCGGCTGTAGATCCGCTCGGCCTCGGAGAGGTCCTCTTCGGTGTTGAGGTTGAAAAAGCTGAGAAGCTCAGGGTCAAACGGGCGTAGAAGCTCCACGGAGACGTTCTTCACCCGCAGCCCTTCCAGGGGAGTCCTGATCCTGCGCTGGCCTGCTGCTAACGCCTCTTCGCAGGCCCGGGCCATTCGATCGGTCCTGTAGACGGCGTGAAGCGGCTCCATGAGGCCGCCCTCCCCGGCCGGTATGGCGGCATCATACCCATCGGCGAAATCGAACAGGAGCTCCAGGACCTCGGGTTTGAGAAATGGAAGGTCGCAGCCCACCGCGAGAGCGCGCTCTCCTCTGGCCGCGGCCATCCCAGCGGCGAGGCCGGCCACGGGACCGAATCCCCGGACCGAGTCGCAGGCGAGCCTCGCCTCGGGGACGAGATCCTGGAGCCTGGCCAGCTGCTCCTCGTCCCTCGCCACCACCACGGCGTCATCGACGACCTCGCCCACCAGGTCGACCGTCCGCTCGATCATCTTCTTGCCGAAAAACTCCAAAAAGGCCTTATCTGAGCCGATCCTCTTTCCGGCGCCCCCGGCGAGGATCACGCAAGACTTGATGATTCCCATCCCCTCTCCTCGCAGTCTTCCCGGAGCGCCCTGAGGAGGACGGCTTCGGGGTTTGAATGAATCCCGTCGGAGCTGAGGATTGTGAAATCGGGGCTGACCGAGGCGGTCGCCCTCCTCGTCTCCTCAAAGAGCGACTTCATGGACGAGATCTCCGGTGCCTTGCCGGCCGCTCCAAGCCGCCTGTAGGCAAGGTCTCTCGTGAACTTGTTTCCGAGGATGATCAAAGTCGACTTGCCCCTTTTCAAGACCTCTGCCCTGCTCCCCGAAATTTCGACGAGGAGGTATCCTCCGGGGACAATGTAGATCCTTCTTCGCCTCTGGATCTCGACGGACAGCTCCGTCACTTCCCCCACTAGAACCTCATCCCTCTTCCAGACCTTCTCCCGGCCGTCTGAGATCATGATCCTGGACCCCAGCTCCTCAGCCCTTTTGAGAAGCTCCTCGTCGGTCCTGATCTTGCCGCTGTAAAGCTCCTCTTCAAGAGCCTCGGCCTTCCCGAAGAAGGCGATGCTCCGTTGATCCCCTCCCATCATCGCCCTCTTTTTTCCAGCAAAGGCCACCACCAGAGACAAGTCAAGCTCACCTTCTCATCCGGGTTTCATCTCTTTTTCATTTTCATCTGCATCTCGGCTGCGGTCGCCGTCTGGCTCATCAGCATCGAGACGGTGAGGGGTCCGACCCCTCCGGGGACCGGTGTCACTGCGGCCGCCACCAACAGGGCATCATCGAACTCGACGTCGCCGACGGTCTTGTCGCCGACCCTGTTTATCCCGACGTCGAAGACGTAGGCCCCGGGCCTCACCATATCCCTCTTGATGAGGCCTGGAACCCCCGCCGCCACCACCAGGACCTCGGCCTTGCGAGTGTGGGCCGCAAGGTCCTTCGTGAAGACGTGGCAGACCTGGACCGTGGCGTTCCTGTTGAGCATCATCGCTGCCAGCGGCTTTCCGACGACGTTGCTGTGGCCGACTATCACAGCCTCCTTTCCCTCCAGATCGACACCGAGCCTCTCGAGGGCCCAGATTATGCCCTTGGGCGTGCAGGGAACGAGCCTCTCGGCCCCGGCCAGGAGGGAGCCCATGTTAACGGGGTGAAAGCCGTCAACGTCCTTGAGGGGGTCGATCGCTGCCATCGCCAGCGCGGGGTCGAGCCCCCGGGGCAGGGGAAGCTGGAGGAGGATTCCGTTTACGTCCTCCCTCTCGTTCAGGCCCCGGATTGTCTCGACGATCTCGTCGAGGCTTGCGTCCTCGGAAAGGTTCACGTTCTCGGACCTGATCCCGACACGGTCGCAGGCAGAGTGCTTGATCCGAACGTACATCTGGGAGGCCGGGTTCTCGCCGACGATGATCGTCGCGAGGCCTGGCCGTCTGCCCTCGGCGGCGAGCTTATCGATCCTGGCCTTCGTCTCGGACTCCATCTCCGAGGCGAGAGCCTTTCCGTCTATGATCTTCCCAGTTCCGGGTACAGTGGGAACCTCAGACAAAGCTCAGCCACCTCGTCTTTTACCCTGCTGATCACGTTCTCATCGTCTATGTTCCGAAGCACGGAAGCGATCATGTTCGCGATCTGGACCATCTCCTTCTCCTCCATGCCCCTGGTGGTGACGGCCGGGGTACCTATCCTGATCCCGCTGGTGACGAAGGGCGATGTCGGATCGAAGGGTATGGTGTTCTTGTTGAGGGTGATCCCGGCCCGCTCCAGGGCCGCCTCGGCGTCCTTGCCCGAGTAGGGCATCTTCAAAAGCTTGACGAGCATCAGGTGGTTGTCTGTCCCGCCACTGACGAGCTCAAAGTTTTGATCGAGGAGCGTTTTGGCGATGACGCTTGCGTTCTTGACGATCTGCTGCTGATACTCTTTGAACTCAGGGGTCGACGCCTCCTTGAAGGCTACAGCTTTTGCGGCGATGACGTGCATCAACGGGCCGCCCTGGACCCCTGGGAAGACCGCCCTGTCGATCGCCGGGGCGATCTCCTGCATGCACATGACGACGCCGCCCCGCGGGCCCCGGAGGGTCTTGTGGGTGGTGGTGGTGACGACGTCGGCGTAGGGGATCGGTGAGGGGTGGACGCCCGCGGCGACGAGGCCCGCGATGTGGGCGATGTCCGCCATCAGGTAGGCACCGACCTCGTCGGCCACCTCCCGGAGGGCCTTGAAGTCGATGGTTCTCGGGTACGCGGAAGCGCCAGTGACGATGATCTTTGGAGAGCACTTTTTGGCGATCTCCAGCATCTCGCCGTAGTCGAGCATCTCGGTCTCCTTGTTCACGCCGTATTGGACGATGTTGTAGATCTTGCCCGAGAAGTTGACGGGGCTTCCGTGGGAGAGGTGGCCACCGTGGTCGAGGGCCATCCCCATGATGGTGTCGCCGGGCTTGAGGAGGGCGAGGTAGACCGCCATGTTCGCCTGAGAGCCGCTGTGGGGCTGGACGTTGACGTGTTCTGCCCCGAAGAGCGCCTTGCATCGGTCCCTGGCCAGGTTCTCGGCGACGTCGACAAAGGTGCAGCCGCCGTAGTATCGTTTGCCAGGGTAGCCCTCGGCGTACTTGTTGGTCATCACGTTGTTGTAAGCCTCCATCACCGCAAGGCTTGTGAAGTTCTCGGCGGCGATCAGCTCCAGGCCGTTTCTCTGCCGCTCCAGCTCGTTTCTTATGGCGGAGGCAATTTCGGGATCAGCATCATCCAGGAAGTTCAATTAAATCACCGGTATACGATCTTCTGGAGAGGATTGCTTTGGGGGCAAAATAGGTTATGGTGGTGGGATGGTGGTGGGGCGGCAGGTCCCGCTGGCCCTGCGCCGCCACGACAGCCTTTTTAGCCCATGAGGCAAGAACTGAACACGATGCTCAAACGGGCGAGGATTATTGCCGACTTTCAGTTCGGGCGCGGGAGCGGGCGGGCCCTCTTCGGGGAGGATACGACCTTTATGCTATCGAATACCGGAAGGCTGAGGCACCTTTACCGGGAGGGCGAGAGGATAGCGACTGTCAGGGCCCGCGACGGCCTTCTGACCCTGAGCAGCCTGGGCGCAAAGCTCCTCTACGATCACCTGCCAGCCCCCAGGCAGAGGGTCATCATCCTGGACGAGGTGGCACCCTACGTCGCCAAGGGCGGGACAGGCTTTGCAAAGCACGTCGTCGCCGTCGACCCCGAGATCAGGGCCGGGGAGGAGGTTCTGGTGGTGGACGAGGGCGGCCGTCTCATCGCCACCGGGAAGGCGGTCCTCTCGCCGGAGGAGATGATGGAGATCAGCCGTGGCCCTGCGGTGCTCGTGAGGTCCGGCCAGGAGGAGGACTGAGGCGAAGAGGCGACGGAGGGCGAGCTTCGATCCCGCTCGACCCGACCTGCTATTAGTCCCAGTCCAAGCCCAAGTCCCAGCCTTCAGACTTCCCAGGTGTCAACCGTCCCGACTATTCTGCCACGCTCCTCTCGAACCATATTCTTCTCGAACCGTGCTCTTCTCGATCACCCTTTCCTGAAAGGCGACATCGCCAGGAGGCTCTCCGCCACGTCGACGATGGCCTTTGCGGCGCGATCGACCTCCTCGTCGGTGTTCTCTCTGCCGAGGGTGATCCTTAGAGAGCCGTGGGCCTCCTCGGGTTTGAGGCCGATGGCGGTGAGGACGTGGCTTGCCACCGTCTTCTTCGAGGAGCAGGCAGAGCCCGTCGAGACGGCGATGCCTTCTGCGTCGAGGCGCAGGAGCAGCGCCTCCCCCTCGATGTACGAAAAGCCGAGGTTCACGTTATTTGGGAGCCTCTTCGTCCTGGAGCCGTTGACCCATGTATCCTCGACCCTCTCCAGGACGAAGTCCGCGAGCCGGTCCCTCATCCCCGCGATCCGCACCATGTCCTCGTCCAGATTCTTCTCAGCAAGCTCCGCCGCCGTCGCCAGGCCCACGATGCCTGGGACGTTCTCGGTCCCGGACCTCATGCCCCGCTCGTGGCCGCCGCCGTGCATGATGGGCTCTACTATCGTTTCCTCCCGGATGTAGAGGGCGCCGACCCCCTTCGGGCCGTGGAGCTTGTGGGAGGATATCGACAACAGATCGACGCCGAGGTCGTCGACTTTGGCCGGGATCTTTCCGACGGTCTGGACGGCGTCGGAATGAAAGGCGATCCCCCGATCGCGAGCGATCTTGCCCGCCTCAGATATCGGCTGGATCGTTCCGATCTCGTTGTTTGCGTGCATCATCGAGATGAGGATCGTATCGTCCCGGATCGCCGACTCCAGCGTCTCGATCTCGACGAGTCCCTCACTCGTGACGGGCAGGTAGGTCACCTCGAAGCCCTGCCGCTCCAGGTATCTGCAGGGCTCCAGGACCGCCGGGTGCTCGATGGAGGTGGTGATGATGTGCCTTCCCCGGTCCCGATTGCGGAAGGCGACGCCCTTTATGGCCGCGTTGTCGGACTCGGTCCCGCCGCTGGTGAAGTAGACCTCCTCCGCCTCCGCCCCGATCAGGCTTGCGACCTTCGCCCTCGCATCCTCGAGGGCCGCCCGCGCCTCAAGGCCCGGCTGGTGGAGGCTTGAGGCGTTGCCGAAGATCTCGACGAAGGCCGAGTGCATCGCCTCGATCACCTCCGGGGCCGGAGGGGTGGTGGAGGCGTGGTCCATGTAGATCCTCTTCATGACAAAATCCTGGGAGCCCATAGGGTAAATAGGCGACGAGGGGGGACCTGAGAGGGGTCGGGTGACGAGGGGAGGAGGCCGGGCGGCGCAAAAACCCGAGGGCAAAAAGCGGGAGACGGACCGGAGCGAAGCAAAGCAGAAGACGAAGCCGAGCCAAAGAAAGAGCAAAGCGAAGCCAAAGAGGAAGCGAAGCGAAGCAAAAAATCCGGCCCGACGAACAGAGACGAACAGAGACGAACAGAGACTGCATCGACGGCAACATATAAGTAAACGGCCGCAAGATTTCCAGACATGATAGAGTTCAACCCGCTGATAATGGCGGGAATCGTTCTGACCTCTGTGGGAATACTTTACACCCTCGTCTCGGCCCGGGCGGGGATCGTTCTGGCGGGCCTAGGCACCGTTGCAGCGGGCGTCTTCCTCTTCACCATCGTTCCGAACGCCCTGAACCCCATAGCCCTATTCTTCAACGGCCTATTGGTTCTGTGCGGCCTCTGGATGGTGGATATCGGCGCAAGAAAGGAATGCGCCGGGCGATAAACTTTATATGGGTGGTCTGCATCCTGGAATCCGCAGCGGGGCCATAGGGTAGCCTGGCAATCCTACAGGACTGGGGGTCCTGTGACCGGCGTTCAAATCGCCGTGGCCCCACTTAAATGCATATTATTATCAGTTCTATCAGTTCGTCTTCAGGAGATTCTAATTTTGACGTATAAGCCAGGATTCTATAAAGGTGTTGATGAAGTAAAGTCATTAATGCGAGAGAATAAGTTTGATGATGCCAAGAAGCTTCTTCTCGGATTAGTAACGCTACAGAGAGTTATAGTCAAAAACCTAAAATTTCTAACTTATGCTTGCTGCTAAGCATCTTTTCG
>CAZNGI010000110.1:0-7669 GCA_964572505.1 uncultured Methanotrichaceae archaeon
TTTTGCTCCAAATACCCCCTGAACCCCACATATGCCGGCTGATCAAGCTCAATCCCATAGGCTTTGACGCCCGACGGTATCTCCAGACAGTCCGGATCTCCGCCGCAGCTGCGAGCCACCTTCCAAACGTAGAGGAGCTCTGCGTCGGGATTCTCCGGCAGATATTCTTCCGCAGTGCCCGAAAGGTCCTGGCTGTTGACACAGCCCACTCCGTTCAGGATATCTGCACCGTAGAGGGCAAAGTTCGAATAGGTGGCCTTTCCCGTCGCCGCGTGGTTGACGCCGTAAACTATCAGGAATTCGTTGGGATCGTCGCCCAGGGTGAAGGGCGTGGTGTTGAGATAGAACGTGTCTCGATTGGAGCCGAAGACGTTAACCCCTCTCTGGATGCCGTCGTATCCCTGTGCAGGGGTGTAAAGCCAGACATGGGTCTCCAGCTCGGTCGACCCCAAATCGCCGTATCTGTCGAGGATTGCCCGTCTCAGCTCGTTTAGGTCTGGCATCAGGTCCAGCTCGCTGGCGTTCCCGGTGCCACGGACCCTCAGATCGGGCACTTTGTAGGGATCGAGCGTTGCTGGCTCTGCGGGAGTTATTCGAAGGACGGTGCCCAGAGGATCGCTTACATAAGCCTCGCCTGCAAGCTCGTCTTTGAAGAAGTTCACGCGGATGACGAAGGCGAAGGTGTCTGAGCTGTTGTCAAGGCCCATATTCAATATGGATGAGGGGATCACGTCGGTGTTCATGATGGGTGGGGGATACCCTGCCGACCCAGCCGCGTTTCGTACGCGTTCATCGATGCCCTTGTCGGCGGTGGAGATGATTAGCGTGGTCTGGTTGAACGGATCGCCATCGCCGCCATCCGGCGTTCCTTCCGTCTTTACCGTCTTCAGGTTCAGCGCATCTCCCAGATCTCCGAAGATCCGCTTATATATGCCTTCGTTGGGATAGAATTTGTCAAATACGTAGCTTCGATAGCTGAAGTAGCTGCACTCGGGGGGAGTTTTGCCGATGTAAACCACCGCTTCATCCGGCCCGAGGTGCCAATCCACCGCCAATCCTCTGGGAGTTTCGAGGAGGCTCCTTCCCGTCTGTCCTGGCCCCGGCGGCAACCAGAAAGCGACGTAAGGCGTGGCAGGGTTATTGCCGAAGCAGCTTCGTATAAAGCCTTTATTATATAAGCTGATGATGTCGAAATAGCTCAAATTTCCTTCTTGTACAGTCAAACTGGCGGCGGCGGGCCCGTCCTTCCGATCGGCTTTCCCGCCTGGCTGGGCCTGGCCTGCTCCAGTCGACGCGCCTCCCGGCGCCGTCGTCGTCACCCGTCCTGAGATCTCAGACGCCATCGATAGTTCCCGGAGAAGGGAGGGAGATCACCTCATCTCCCGCAGGGATTCGAGCGCCCGGTCGACCCGCCCTCGCATCTCTTCGACGAGCCGCTCGTTCTCCTCTATTTTCTTAAGCCGGTCGCCGGCCAGGACCACCGACGTCTCCACCTGCCGGTCGGGGATCCGCCAGCGGCGCTTGAGGAGGCAGTTCTTCTCGGCGGGCGTCACCAGACGGAAACCGTGCCGCTCGTAGAACCTGGCCGCCTCGTCGGCGCTGGCTAAAGGGCCGACCAGGATCGGCCGCTCGGGGTCCGCAAGGGCGATGAGCCGAGCGAGAAGCTCGCCGCCGATCCCGCGCCCCTGAAACGCCGTCTGGGCGCGGGCGTGCCGGATCAGGGTCACGTCCCCGACGTCCTGAATCCCCATCACGCCGATGAGGTCCCCGGAATCGTCCTCGATAGCCCAGAACCGGACGCCGTCCTCTATCTCCTCTCGCGGCATGGAGGGCTCCTTCCACCGATCCAGGGGAATGACGCCTCGGAAGGCGATGGCGGCGTCGTTCACGATCTCGTAAAACCGGCTCAAAATCGGTGGGGGTGCATTTGGAATTAGCTACTTGATCAGCTAAGTTGTGGACGGTTTTAAAAATCTTGTTAGTTTCATTCATTCGTAATCTCTGCGACTACGCTGCAGGAGTGTCTCAACGATTTGGCGACAACCATTTTCCTACTGGAGAAATTCATACCCGATCAAATTTTCTTTTCCTTAACGAGTCGCCAATATTGATGGCCTAGCGCAGTTAATTTGCATGATTTCGAGTTCATGGCCGCGAAATACATATGCTCCTCACCAACTGGCACAACAAGACCTACTCCGACAAATTTCTGAAGGTTTTTGAATATCTCCACGTTCTCCTTAATTGCAACATCTTCTTCAGTAAATTCGTAGGATGGATCTAATGGATATTCCATATCAGGTGATGTGAAGTAGGCAGTTATTTTTCTGAGGGTTGCAGACTCAACGGGCGGTTGGACTGTTCTTAGGGAGGTAAAACGTGAGACATTGGTTTTGAAAATTGGACGCTGATCCCATGGACCCAATGCCTGATCAATATAAGAATATAAGCTTCCTGGGGTGATATGGCCTCTCAGATCTGCCGCACCACCTTTAAGTGCTTCAATAGCTAATGAAGTAAATACTCCAGAGCCATTTATTTCTATTGCAGATTCTGAATCTCTACTTGCTGTCAAAACAGATAACCCTTCTAATAAGTAAGCTGCATTGGTTCCAAAAGTAGCAGGAGTTCCAAAGGCACCAGAGTGACAGCAATCTAAAATAATAATCTTATCTCTAACATCTGACTGGTTAGCCAGAGAGAGAATCTCATCCATAGAAATTCCTTCGTCATATTGCTTAAAATCAGTAGTAACGATATAGCCACCAGTGCTTTTTATTAATCCATGACCCGAGAAGTAGAACAGGGCCATATCACAATAACCATCGAATAGATGTGTAATAGCTTCTCTTAAACTGGATTTATCGACGGTGTTGGTTGGTGATGTTATTAGCTTTATACTGAAATTGGGTGAACCGTCTCCGTTTGTCTCTAATACGTTAGCCATGGCGTTGGCATCATTGACACATCCCGTAAGTGAAGCACCGGAGTAGTTGTCAATCCCAACAATAAGTGCTTTTTTCATATAAACCAATGTCACTTATTTTTGCCTTCCGTCATCGCGTGATCTATTTCATCTGCTATTTTTTCCCAGTCCCACCCTACTGTCCTATTACGTTGTAATCCTTTAGGTAAATTGCTTAAGGAATTTGCCCCATCAACGTACACGCCAAAAACAGGTACGTTTTGGTCACGAGCCACTGAGATCTCTTTTGCCACCCCTGTTGCACTAGCCATAGTTTTTCCAACTAGGACAATCACCATATCGCATCGATTAATTTTGTCTTTAACAATATCTTCCCATTCAGATTGAGGCAATGATGATTTTACTGACCAATCTTGAATCGAAAATGGTGTTCTAGAGTTCTTTATCTGCCCAGCAAATAGTCTCCTATGAGTTTCATTATGATCAGCGTCAAAGCTAATAAATGCCCTCGGATCTGCCATTAATATCACACCCTAGTCTATAAGACTAACTAACCTTAAAATAACGATCAAGTATTTAGTATTATTGGATGCTCTGTGTATATTTTATAGCCATAATTATCTAATGGTTATCAAATTACATACTTAATTTACATCCCCATCACCCGCTCCGCCGCCTCCATGAGGTCGTGGACGACGTCGGGCCCCGACTCCATCCGGTCCCGGTCGAGGTAGAGGGCGAATAGTCCCGCCTCCTTTGGGACCTCGTAGTCGAAGTAGCGGTGGTCGCCGATGTGCATCACCTCTTCGGGCTCGGCATTGAGGTATTTGCACAGGTCAAAGAAGGTCTCGGGAAAGTCCTTCACCTTGCCGAACTTGGAGGTGACGGATAAGATTTCTCTGAAATGGTGCCTGTGGCTGCCAAGCTCGAACTCGACGAACTCGGTGGCGCCGTTGGAGGCGACGACCAGGTCGAACTTCTTCGAGAGGAGGGCGAGGACCTCCTCGGTCTCGGGGTAGAACTCGACATCGTTTCTGTACATCTCCAAAAGGTCCTGGTGGGCGATGTCGAGGTCGAAGAATTCGAGCCAGTGCGAAAGGTCGTACCAGCGCAGGTCCCGCGTCCCGACGGACATGTACTCGTCGTAGACGAGCTTTTGGGCCTCCTCAAGGCCGATTTTGTGCCGCTCGGCGTAGAGGGTGGGAACCCCCTCCAGCCAGACCTTCTCCACGTAGTTGGAGGTGACGAGGGTCCCGTCCATGTCGAAGGAAATGATCTTGATCATCTTGAAACACCAGTCTTCTCTCTTATTGGATTGAGGGCCTTGTTAAGCTTTTGCCGCTTTTGTCGCTTTCGCGTCACCGCCTCCCCCCGGCCCGCGAAGCTATTTAACTGATGCAAAACCTTTGGAGACCGAGATTTGAGATGGTCGAAAACCTCGTCCCCGCCCTGCTCCTCACATTTCTCGCGGGCCTCGCCACGGGGCTTGGGAGCCTCGTCTCCTACTTCATCCCGAAGCCCGACATGAGGTACCTCTCCGTCAGCCTCGGCTTTGCGACGGGGGTCATGATCTTCGTCGCCTTCGTCGACCTATTCTGCAGCTCAAAAGAGGCGATAGGCCTGGCCCGCGCCGACGTCTTTTTCCTCATCGGGATGCTCACCGTCTACTTCCTCGACAAGATCGTCCCCCACTGCCACATGGACGGCCAGGCGGACCCCCACTGCGACCGGCTCTACCGGGGTGGGATCATGATGACCCTGGGAATCGCAATCCATAATTTGCCCGAAGGGCTCGCCGTGGCCCTCGTCGCCCTCGCCGACTTGAAGCTTGGGATACCGATCGCCATCGCCATCGCGATTCACAACATCCCCGAGGGGGTCGCCTGCTCAGTCCCCCTCTACTGCGCCACCGGCGACCGTAGAAAGTCGTGCCTCTACTCCTTTCTTGCCGGGATGGCCGAGCCCCTCGGCGCTGTGATCGCGATCCTCGTCCTCCTCCCCTTCCTCAACGACTTCGTCCTCGCAGCCTCCATCGCCTTCGTCTCGGGGATCATGGTCTTCATCTGCTTTGACGAGCTGATACCCATCGCCAACTCCTACGGCGACGAGCACCTGACCAACATCGGCCTCATCGCCGGGATGTTCGTGATGATGATAGCCCTTGCAGCCTTCCAGTGATCTTCTCCGGCCGTGGGCTGGCGGTCGGGCGCCGATGCGTGGGACGTGGAGCGTGGGGCGTGGGATCCGGAAACGTCGAATCTGCCCGTTTGATGGATGCCTTCTCGTCTTGCTGCGGCCTTCGTCGGGACCTGGCCGGGTTAGATGGAAACTTTCTCCCGCCCGTCTGCTCGGCGAGCTTTGGCATAATCATCTATTTGTAAATAACAACTAATAACACGTGACAACCTTTATTAATCAGAAATCCCACTGACGACGAACAGACGACAATGACCTATCGGGAGATGTTGGCTTTTCGGCCCAGGGCGATTTTTGACCAATTCGAGATCATCGGAGGGGATGGGGTGATCCGGTGATCCCGGACTGGATGAAAGAGACGGATGGCGGCTCCTTTGAGGCCCCGCCCGCCTCCGCCGAAGGCGGAAGCGGAAAGAAGAAAAAGGCCAAGGCGAGCTTCGTCAAAAAGACGATTGACGGCGTCTTCTCCTTCTTCCAGGAGGCCCTCGTCACCGAGACCTTCACCAAAAGAGACGGCCTCCTCCAGAGCCTCGACCCCAGGGTGAAGCTGATATCGATCCTCACCATCGTCTTCGCCGTCAGCGTGACAAAGGACCTTCGTCTCCTCGCCCTCGTCTACCTTCTCACCCTCCTCTTCGCCCAGCTGAGCAAGATCGAGGTCGGCTTCTTCATAAAGAGGGTCTGGCTCTTCGTCCCCTTCTTTGCAGGGGTCATCGTCATCCCCGTGATCTTCAACGTCTTCCTCCCCGGAGACCCCCTCATCCACATAATGGACCTGCCGCCCGGAGCCCACCTCGGGCCGTTCGCCCTGCCCGCCTCGATCTACATCACAAAACAGGGGGTCGGAGCCGCTGTCACCTTCACCCTCAGGGTGGCAACGGCAGTCTCGGCAGTCGTCCTCCTCTTCCTCTCCACGCCCCAGCAGCTCCTATTCAAGTCGCTTCGGTCCCTCAAAGTCCCCAAGGTCTACGTCCTCACCATGGCCATGGCCTACCGGTACATATTCCTCTTCATGGAGATGATAAGAGACCTGCACATAGCCAAGAAGAGCAGGACGATCAAGAACATGAGCCTTAGGGACGAGCAGAGGTGGGTCGGGGGCAGGATAGGCTACATGCTGATAAAGTCCCTGGACATGAGCGAGAAGGTCCACATGGCCATGGTCTCCAGGGGCTTTTCCGGCGACGTACAGATCATGCACGACTATCACATTCGAGGGCGCGACTACATAGCGGCCGGCTCCGCCCTAGCGTTGAGCCTGGCTCTGGTGCTCGTCTCCCTCAACGTCGTCCAATTATGAGGTTTCATGAGGTTTCGATGATGCCGATCATATTCGATCTCAAAGACGTTTCATACTCATACCTCGGAAAGTTCGAGGCCCTGAAGGGAATCGACCTCCAGATATCCCAGGGCGAGCAGGTCTCATTAATAGGCACCAACGGCTCAGGAAAGTCAACCCTCCTCTCCATCATAGACGCCCTCCTATTCCCGACCTTTGGCGAGTTTCGTGCCTTCGGAAAACCGGTCGAGGAGGCGGTCTTCGACTCCCTCGCCGAGAGCGAGTTTCGAACCTTCTTCAGAAAAAAGGTCGCCTTCGTCTTCCAGAACTCCGACGTCCAGCTCTTCAGCTCGACGGTCTTCGACGAGATCGCCTTCGGTCCCCTCCAGCTGGGGATGACCCAGGATGAGGTGAAAGAGAGGGTCGAGGACGTGATGGATCTCGTCGAGATCTCAAAGCTCAGGGACCGGGCTCCCCACACCCTCAGCGGCGGCGAGAAGAAGAAAGTCTGCATAGCCTCGGCCCTGGCAACAAACCCCGACGTCCTCCTCCTGGACGAGCCGACGGCGGGCCTCGACCCGAGAACCCAGCTGTGGCTGATCGAGCTATTTCAGGAGCTGGGCAGGGCGGGAAAGACGATCGTCATTGCGACCCACGACCTCGACACCGTCGAGCACATCAGCAAAAGAGCGGTTGTGATGGGCGAGGACCACACCATCAAGGCCGACAGAAGCGCCTGCGACGTCATCGGCGACCTGGACCTCCTCCTGGCCGCAAACCTCATCCACAAGCACATGCACCGCCACGGCTCGGTCTATCAAGAGCATTATCACCCTCAGTATCAGGGCCACAAAAGGGTGAAGGGGTGAGAAGAGGGGCGGGGCAGAGCGCTCCACCCTCTTGGGAGTGGATTAAAAGCAGGAGACCTCTCGCCTGGGTGCTTGAGATCCGGAACGAAGATCGAGACGTTCGACTCTGATCATTGTTTTTAATTTATTTATATTTTTCTATGCTTACCAAGCCACTCCCAATTGAGGGAATACTAGTATTTAGATTCCAAATTATTACAACAACAATCTAGGGAGAGATGCCTCCTGGCATCTAATCCATTTTATATTCCCATGTGAAAATCGTTGGAGTTTTATTTAAATAATCGAAATATTCGTCTATCCTATTTTTGAGTTCATCTTTCGAAGCTGTGCGGATTCCACGCAGCATGCTTCTCGCCATTTTACTGAAAAGGCTTTCAATAATATTCAGCCATGATG
>CAZNGI010000111.1:0-7497 GCA_964572505.1 uncultured Methanotrichaceae archaeon
GGGTGCCCTTGGCGACGATCCGCCCGTCCACGTTTCCGCCCTACTGCGGAAAACGCCTGCCGACAATATCCCGAACGTCTGCCAGCCACGACCGCCTCTCCTCCGGCGTGCTGGTCACCACCACAGAAAACGTCCTTCTATGAACTTCGCCGACGCCGCACAGACCGAAGACACAATTCTTCCAGAGAGCGTCGAGAGGATCGCCGAAGGCCTCTCGTTCTCGCTCTTCCGGCGTGTTGGAGGTGTTGAAGATCAAGGCCATCTTCGCCTTCAAGAGACCGATCGGCACGCCCTCGCCGCCGTCCCCCTCGAGAAACTCGTAGGCGAGGCCGGGCCTGATGACCCGGTCGACCCACCCCTTCAGGATCGCCGGAGGCTGCCCCCACCAGTTTGGATGGACGATGACGATTCCCTCCGCGGCCGCGATCTCGTCGCAATGGCTCTGCACAACGGGATCTAGGGGTGCGCCCTTCGGGATCTCGGAATCGGGGAGGATCGGGTCAAACTTCTCGGTGTACAGGTCGTGGAAGAATACATTGTGGCCGTTTCTCAACAGCACCTCGACCGCCGCCTCTGCTATGGCGTGATTGAAACTTCCGACCTTCGGATGTCCGACGATGACCGATATTCTCATGAATTTCCCGAAAAATGAACGGGATTCTTCAACCCGATTCTGGATTGAGAAGCTGGTAAGGTGGGGGGGCCTTGAGGCGGGCCCCCGGCGCCGGTGACCGTCAGGCCCGCAACCGCGACCTTGGGCCCGAAAGTCCCGCCCCTTTTACTTTTCTTCCTTTTTCTCAGGAGCCTTCGCCTGCTCGTGAGCGAGGATCGAGGCCTTGGCGTGAACCCTGACGAAGGCGCTCTCGTCCTCCTCGGCCGTCCTCTTCAGGGTCTCCAGGGACTTTTCGTCCATCATCTCCCCCAGAACCCAGGCGGCGCCACCCCTTATCTCCTCGTTCGTCTCCTTGTCCAGGAGAAGCTCTGCCATCCTGTTCTGGACGAGGTCTCTTCCCAGGGCGGCAAGGCCCACCATGGCGTTGGCCTTGACGGCATCTTCGGGGTCCTTGAGGGCGAGGATTAGGGGCTCCACCACTTCCGGCCCGCCCTTCTTGGCGAGGGCATTGACGGCGTTCGCCCTGATGAGCATGTTCCCCTCTTTTGCCACGACCTCGGCGAGCTTCTCGATCGACCAGGTGGCATCGGGCAGGTTCTCGGGAACCTGGGGACCGGCCAGGGCGTCGATCGCCTCGGTCTCGCCCAGGGGGACGGCCTTCTGCTTCTCCTTCTTCCCAGTCTCCTTCTTCTCTTCGGCCATAGGCTAAGAAATGCAACCTATTCTACTTCAATTTTTCCAAGTTCGAATGCCTTCCTGTTGATCTCCAGGAACTTGGCGGGAACCGTCTCCGAGAGCGCCAAGAGGAGGATCGCCTCTTCGATGGGAAGGTGCTCGGAGAGGGCTCCGAGCATCACGACGTTCGTCGCCTGGGGGCTGCCCGCCTTCGCCGCAAGCCCCGTGGCGTCCATCGCCCAGACCTCCGAGCATGCGTTTCTGATCGGTGCCAGGATCTCCTCCATCGGCGGGTAGCTGGCCCCGCCCGTGGTCACGGTTACGGGGAGGACAGGCTTTGTGTTCACCAGGGCGACCCCCACTGGGGAGAGGTAGTAGGCGTACCTGAGCGCCTCTGCCGGCTCCATGGCGAGGAGGACGTCCGCGCTTCCCAGAGATATCATGGCACTGAAGTTGCATCCGACCCTGATGTGGTTGATGACGCTTCCGCCCCGCTGGGCCATGCCGTGAGTCTCGACCCCCCGGACCGATAGGCCAGCCAACATGGCCGCCCTGCCGATAATCTCCGAAATCAGGATGACGCCCTGGCCTCCGACTCCGACGACTACGACGTCGCACTCTGAAGTTCTCATTTTACCACCTCGATCGCCTTCTCCGGACATAATTGGGCACAGACCCCACAGCCAGAGCAGAGAGCGTTGATCTTCGCCACCTTCCCGTCGAACTCGATGGCAGGACATCCGAATTTGACACAGATCTTGCACCCGCCGCACTTCTCCTCGTCGACTTTGAACCTCGGCCGACGGACACCGGCCCTTATGGCGCTGATGACGCAGGCCTGTTTTGCCACCACCACCGAGAGGCCCGGATGGTCCCGCGCCCTCTCGAAGGCGCCGATCATGGAATCGAGGTCGTAGGGGTCAGCGGTCTCAACAAAGCCCGCGCCGAGAGACCGGCAGATCTTCTCCAGGGATAATGCGGGCGAGGTCTCGCCGCAGGCTGTGCACCCGGTCCCGGGATGGGGCTGGTGGCCGGTCATGGCGGTGATGGAGTTGTCGAGGATTGTCACCGTCATCCTGGCCCCGTTGTAGGCGGCGTTGAGCAGGCCCGTGAGCCCCGAGTGGAGGAAGGTCGAGTCACCCAAAACGGCGCATATTGGCTTCTCCTCGCCGCCGAACCTGATCCCGGCGCCGACGGTGATGCTCGCGCCCATGCACAGGCACGTGTCGACGGTCCCCATCCCGACGCCCATGGTGTAGCATCCGATGTCATTCGGAAAGACTGCGTCCTTGCCGAAGGCCTTCTTCATGGCGTAGTAGGCGGCCCTGTGGCTGCAGCCTGGACAGAGGGCGGGGGGCCTCGGCGGCAGAATCGAGAGGACTTCGGGGCTCATCTTCAAAGCCACCTTTTCGGGAAGGGCCATCATCTCGGCAATGGCGTTTCTGACAGTGAGGGGGTCCAGCTCGCCGACGCTCGGGACGGTGCCAGACCTCTTGCCCAGGATCTCGACATTCGGGTTTCGCTCTTTTGCCACAACTCCAGCGAACTCCTCGACGACGGGGTCCATCTCCTCGATCACCAGGACACGTTCGACCCGTTCCAGGAACTCGCCGACCATCTCTCTTGGCATCGGGTAGGTCCCTATCCTCAATAGAGATACCTCGGCCTCAAGCTCTGCGATCGCCTCCTCGGCGTAAAGGCCGGCGAGCCCCGAAGCTATGACGCCGACCTTGCCTTTCATCTCAAACCTGTTCCATGGCTCTTCTGCCAGGGCGGCCTCGATCCCGGCCTGCTTGTCCAGAAGCTCGACGTGGAGGGGCCTTGCGTGGACCGGAAGAGCCACCCTCCTCGCTGGGTTCTTCTCGAAGCTCGGATTTTCCTTTCTCTTTGCCGGCGACCCGACCTCGACGTCGGCCCTGGCGTGAGAGACCCTGGTCGTCGGCCTCACCATCACGGGAACCCCGAACTTTTCCGAGAGGCTGAAAGCTCGCAGGATCATGTCCCTCGCCTCCTGGGGGTCGGCGGGGTCGAGGCAAGGGACGCGGGCGAACGCAGCGTACCTCCGGGAGTCCTGCTCGTTCTGGGACGAGTGGCAGTAGGGGTCGTCGGCCGAGATCACCACCATCCCGCCCCCGACGCCGAGGTACGCCAAAGTCATGAAGGGGTCTGCGGCGACGTTCAGACCCACGTGCTTCATGGTGACTACGGACCGGGTTCCCGTCCAGGAGGCTCCGATCGCCACCTCCATGGCCACCTTCTCGTTCACAGACCATTCGACGTGGATCCCGTGCTCTTTGGCGAGGGGAGCAAGAAAGTCCACGATCTCGGAGGAGGGGGTTCCGGGGTAGCCCGAGACGACTCCCGCCCCCGCCTCCAGGATGCCCTTGGCGATGGCGACGTTTCCCAGCAGATATTCTCTCAAGATGAAAACCATCCTTGAACGTGTTTTATCCGCGAGGCGGATACGGCTTGATTTGTGATCGTGCGGTCAGGGGTGCTCATCCTTTCGATAAAGCCGTTTCGAGACCGGAGCGGTTTTCGGAATGGCGAGCACCAAAACGTTCTTCGCCTGATAAGTTCTAAGAAAAAGTGGAGGAATTATCATCAAGAGATTGATCAACGTCCTTTGCGTGGTGATGCTGGCGGTGGCGCTGGTCGCCTTCGCTGGATGCACCGAAAAACAGCCCGAGTCAGAAGCTGCAGGCTCAGAGCCAGCGGCGGGCGCCGAGGAAGAGGTATCCAACGAGACGACGGTGAACGAGAGCTGCGAGGAGGAGTACACCAAGTTTACGATCTGTCCTGCTGACGAAATAGAGCCGAAGCTTGACTCGAAGGGCGAGCCATCATCGGGATGAGCTCTTAAATTGGTTAAAAACTTATGCTGACGTCCTTTCAGGGCGTCAGCTCGCAGTTCTCGTCGCAGACGGAGACAAAGCCCCAGTCCGGAGGCTGCCAGCCTGCAGGTCTTCTCTCGCCCCCAAACTCGCCGATCTCGATGACGGAGTTTGCGCGGACAGGCTGGACGATGGGTCCGTCCACGGACCCATCGTCCACCTCGACACTGTTTTCAAACCTCCCCGACCAGAGAGCTTCGGCCATGTAGTCGATCGTCACCGTCTCGAAGGGCCGGATCTCGGCCAGGTTCCAGACGACGGTCTCGTTTTCGTAGGAGGCAAAAGGAATCGAAGAGTCGATGAGAACCATGCCTTCAGGAAGATTGTCGGTCACCGTGGCGACCCTGGTGACGTTCGCCCGGTTCTCGATCTCGATCCTGTACAGGACGCGGTTTTTGGCGCTGGAGGCGCCCTGGCCGGTCTTCCTCACCAAGATCGTCTCGTCGGTGTAGCATGATAACCACTCGACCTCCAGGGCCGAGAAGTTCGAGGCGCAGACCTGCTCGTCACCGTTGTAGCCGCCGCAGACCTCGACCCTGTTCACCAGCTCTGATGGAACGTGCTTTGTAACGTCCAGGTTCAGGGTTATGGCCAGAACGTCACCGATGGCCAGATGCGTCAGCGTCCAGTTGGCATAGCTGTCAGTCAGCTCCGAGGGCCGGACCGATGCGTTGATGAAGACCGCCTTCGGCGGGAATAGGTCCCTCACGTAAATCGGCCCAAGAGCCTTGTTGCCGTCGTTCTCGATGGTGATCGTGTAGGTGGCAACGGTGATCACCTTGTCTCTGCTCTCGCCCGCCAGGGTCGTCTCCTTGGCATCGAATATTGTCTCTTTGGCGAACGATCCGTTCTTGACGACGGTCAGGTGAGGCCGGTCGTATTTTGGAACTCCGGTGAAGAGGATTCTCCTCTGAAGCGAATAGTCGCCCTCGTACTGTTCGTCGAAGTCAACCTCGTTCTTCAGGATGGCTCTGTACCTCGCCCTGCCCGAGAAGTTCGCCTCGGTGTCCATCTCGTTGAGGCCGAGGGCTATCGTCTCCTTGTCGAGGCTCGTTATGCTGGTGTACTCCTCGCCGATGTAGCTGGTCCCGGCCGTCTTGGAATACATCCCCTCCTTCCACTTCTGAGAGGCGTCGATCGAGACGTCGTCGGTGAGGCTCTGGTTCATCGGCCCGCTGACGACGCTCAGGTCTTTTGCGATGTAGTTGGTGTTCGTCTCAATCAACTCTTCGGAGTCGTAGGCGCCAGCGCCCGACTCGTGGGACCTCTGGCTCTCGCCGACCCGTTTGTCGACGGCCACAAGACCCGTGCCTGAAGCCGACTTCTCCGAAGTCACGCTCGATCCGTACTCGTCGACCCGTTCCAGGACCTTGAAGCTGCCAGTGTAATCCTCCCGAGCCTCGAAGGTCGGCGTCGTCTTGGGCGTGGAGGAATTTGAGGGCATCTTCAAAAAGCCGACGTGTCCCATCCCATCGAACTCGGCCTCGACCTCCATCACAGACTCGTTCTCGTCCAGGATCATACGAGACTCCCGGTCGATGTTGGTGGCGTATCGGTAGGACTCGCTCATCGAGGCTCCTGTGATCCTGTTTTTGGCCAGGGCCTCCTCGGTCCACTTCGAGCTGTAGGTCGCTGTCCTGTTTCTGTAAAGGCCGAGAGTGGTGGGGGCGTAGGTCGCAGCAACGTCCTTTTCCATCGAGATCGACTTGTTCTCGGTCCTGAGCCGGACCTGCTCTTCGCTCTCGTAGGTGCCGCTCCCGTGCTCTCGGGTCTCTAGCTCGGTGCCGGGATCTCCGACCGTCACCGAGGCTGCGGCGCTCACGGGGCCAGTCTCCGCAGAGGTTATCGTAACCACGTTCTTCAGGTCAAGGGGCCCCCGGCTCGTGAATAAGCTCTCCCTGACGTTTACAAACCCTTCTCCGACGATCTGTCCATCCCCGGTGAATTCGAAATCTTGCAGCTCAGAAACCCTGACGGTCACGATGATCTTTCCTGTGCCATCCACGGGCAGATCACCGATGGTCCACCGATTTTTCGTGTCGGGGTCCGGCGCTGGCGATGCGGAGATGAACTCAACTCCTGCTGGATACCTCTCGGTTATCACGACCTCGGTCAGGCGGACGTCTCCGGTGTTCGTGTAGATTATGGTGTAATTCAATAGGTCACCTGGAGAGACGCTGCTGGGAGATGCAGTCTTATTGATTGAGAGGCCAGAATAAGATGGATTGTTCTGGAATTCGATAGGGAAGCCCAGAGCAGTCATATCGTCCTTGCTTAGCCATCTTTGGTTGCCCACGTTGTCAACTAACGAAAAGCCTTCCAGTTGCCAGGTACCTCTCTTGCTATACTGGGGCAACGTCATCGTGCACTCGTATATGCCGTCGATTTCATCACCTGATATCAATGAAGACGAGATCGAAGATGCGCCGAATGATACATACTGATCCCCTGAAAGGCTCTTGAACTGACCCGAAAACGAAGCTACACCGCTTAAATCGTCAGTTAATCCCATTCTGAATATTATGTCCTGATGTGACGTAGAAGTATCGACATGCTTGGGATCGAAGTTGAAGCTAACGACATTTGGCGGTTCGGTATCACCATCGGATACCACCTCAAACTCGGTTGGAAATCCCAAATCAGCTATATCTGATTGAGATAGCCACCTGTTATTGTGGACTTTGTCGCTTATGTGGACGTAATCGAGCTTCCAGATTCCCTTTTCACTATACTGGGGCAGCCTCACTTTGCTGACGTATACTCCATCAAGAGTATCCCCAGAGATGAGATCTTCGGCCGACCAGAATCTGAAACCTGTCGACTGCTCACCAGATGGGCTCTGGAACCACGTCTGCATAGAGTAAATGCCGCTGAGATCGTCGGTCAGGTGTGTGGTGAATGTGATACATTGGCTTGATGCAGAAGTATCGACGGATTTGGGGTCGAAATTCATATCCACGATATTTGGTGGTTCGTTATCTCCGTCGGAAATTACCTCAAATTCTGTCGGAAATCCCAACGACTCCATCTCATCTCTAGTTATCACCCTCTGATTGCCCACTTTATCGTAAATGTCGATCGAGTACAGCTTCCAAATTCCCTGATGGCTATATCTTGGAATTGTCATTTCACTCTTATAGACACCATCAAAAGTATCGCCAGAGACGAGATTATAGCTGCCGATAGAGGATCCCCACCGTTGGTGACATCCCTCAGGAATACATATCCACATCATTGCGTTATTGACACCGCTCAGATCATCCGTCAGCCTTGCCGTGAAGGTGATCTTCTGAGATGATGCTGATGTATCAATGG
>CAZNGI010000112.1:0-7446 GCA_964572505.1 uncultured Methanotrichaceae archaeon
AGCTTGCTGCGGGGTGCGCCGCCGCCAGTTTGACTCAAAAAAAAATCTAAAAGTCATAAAAACGTCAAAGAGATTGAGGAAAGGGATTTGAAAGGGGGAAAGATCATTGAGTGAAGCTTATTGATATCCTGAAGTTACCCACGCAAAATGGGGAGGTGCCGAAATTTTCTGGGATAATCGGTATTCGATAATGCCGTATTCTCAGACGAATCCAAATTCCAACCCATAAAGGATTTACGACCTCAGAGCCAGCGGGGGTTTTAAAGTTCCAAGTTTCGAAAAGATAATACGCCCCCCAGCCCACCTCATCCTCATGATCAGAAACTCTCGTCTCATCCTCGCCCTCGACGTCCTCTCAAAAGAGAGGGCCCTCGATCTCGCCTCCAGCCTCAAGGACAGGATCGACTACGTCAAGGTCGGCTACCCCCTGATTTTGGCGGCGGGCCTTGAGATCGTCGAGGAGATCTCCTCAATGGCGCCCGTCATCGCAGACCTCAAGATCGCCGACATCCCCAACACCAACACCCTCATCTCCGAGCAGGTCCTGGCGGCCGGAGCGAAGGGGATCATCGCCCACGCCTTCGTCGGGAAAGACAGCCTCTCGGCCTGCGTCGACGCCGCCAGGGAGCACGGCGCCCTCGTCTTCGCCGTGACTGAGATGAGCCATCCCGGCGCTGTGGACTTCATGGCCCCCGTCGCAGAAAGTCTGGCAAGGGTGGCGGCAGAGTGCGATGTGGACGGCGTCGTCGCCCCGGCCACGCGGCCCGAGCGGATAAGGCTGATAAGGTCTGTCATCGGCGATCGGGCCATCATCTCGCCCGGGGTAGGGGCCCAGGGCGGATCTGCTCGGGAGGCCCTTGCGGCGGGGGCCGACTACCTGATCGTCGGAAGGTCGATTACCGACTCGCCGAACCCGGCGGCTTCGGCCGACGCGATACTGAGGGAGATCTGTTGAGCTGCCGAAATCCCTAAAAACTTTTTTATCCTTTCCCGCGAAATGACTCTGCCATGATAGTGGCAGAGCTTTCCATGATAACGATGGGGACAGGCACCAGCGCCAGCAAGTACGTGAGGGCCGTCCACCAGGTTCTGAGGGAGTCGGGGCTCAAGTTCGTTCCGGGTCCGATGTGCACCGTCGTCGAGGCCGGGTCCATGGCCGAGATCTTCAAGGTCGCAGAAAGGGCTGACGAGGTCCTGGCGAGGATGGGGGTCGGAAGGATCATAACATCGGTGAAGATCGACCACCGACTGGACAAGGAGATATCCATCGAGACGAAGATGGGAGCGATCAAGGAATAAGGGCAAGAAAGAGGATAAAAAAGAGGACAAGAACGAAAAAAAGAAAATGGATAGAAAAGGGGAGAGAAAGAGAGAGAGCGAGAAAGAGCAAGGATGGGGAATAAGAGCGAGAAAAAAGTGAGGATGGATCAGAGAGTGGCCTACAGATTCGGGCGCGTATGGGCTGGCCGAATCACTGGACTGCGCCTTTCACTTCGTCGACTATCTTGCCGAGAAAGCCCTTGTCCTTCTTCTCCATGGGCTTCTCCTTACTTTTAGCATCCTCGGGATCGTTTACATCCTTCTTTCTCTCGCCGAACTCGGCGGCCAGCTCTTCGAGAAGCTCTTTCTGCCTTCCGGATAGGTTCGTGGGCGTTTTGACGTTCACCCTCACGTGCATGTCGCCGGTGCCGCCGAAGCCGTGAAGCCTGGGAATCCCCTTCCCCTTCAGCCTGAAGACCGAGCCGCTCTGGGTCCCGGCCGGGATCTTTATCCTCGCCTTCTTTCCGTCCAAGGTCGGAACCTCAAGGTCGGTCCCGAGGGCCGCCTGGGTAACCGTTAGGGGCGACTCGTAGAGGAGCTCGTCTTCGTCCCTCTTGTAGAGAGGATGGGGCCGGACGTTCACGAAGACGTAGAGATCGCCAGACTCGCCTCCGGGGTCGGGGCTCGCCTCCCCCTGCCCCCCGAGCCTCAGATGCTGGCCGGTCTCTACCCCCGCCGGGATCTTGACGTTGATCGTCCTCGTCTTTCGGACGCGGCCTGAACCTCTGCACTCACTGCAGGGATCAGATACGATCTGACCTCTTCCCCCGCACTTCGAGCAGGTGGTAGAAGTCATCATCTGGCCGAAGGGGGTATTCTGGACCCGGGTTACCTGGCCGGTTCCGCCGCACTGGTCACAGGTCTGGGGGGAGGTTCCGGGCTTCGCCCCGGTCCCTTTGCAAGTGGGGCACGTTTCCATCCTCGGAACCTCGATTGAAGTCTCAAGGCCCGTCGCCACCTCTTCCAGGGTCATGCTGAGGTCGTACCTCAGATCCCGGCCCCGGGCGGGCCCTCGCCTTCCGCCCCTGCCGCCGCCTCCGAAGATCAGATCGAAGATGCTGCTCCCGCCAAACCCCCCGCCACCGCCTCCGAAGCCGAAACCCCGGAGGAGGTCCTCGAAATCGACGCCCCTGAAGATGTCCTCCTGGGAGTAGCGGCCGTCGATCCCGGCGTGGCCGAACTGGTCGTACTGCTTCCTCTTGTCCGGGTCGGAGAGGACGGCGTAGGCTTCAGAGATCCCCTTGAACTTATCCTCGGCGTCTGGCTCCTTGGACCTGTCAGGATGGTACTGGAGAGCTAGCTTTCTGTAAGCGCTCTTGATCTCCTTTTGGTCCGCCTCTTTTCCGACTCCGAGAACTTCGTAGTAGTCTCTCTTGTTGCCAGCCATCGACTATCCTCTCCGCATCCTCACTTCGAGATCATCTGGGGTCACTCGTCGAACTTCATCGACCTTATTTCTTGTCGTTCACGACCTCGAAATCGGCGTCGATCGTCTCGTCCGAGGAAGAGGCGTCTGAACTGCCCTGCTGGCTCTGTTGTTGTTGCTGCTCCTGCTCCTGCTGCTGGGCCGCCCTCTGGTACATCGCCGTGGACAGCTCGTAGATGGCGTTCTGGAGCAATTCTGCCTTCTCCTTGATCTTCTCGATCTCTCCGCTGGCTAGCGCCTCTTTCGTCTCCTCGATCGCCTTCTCGATCTTCTCTTTCTGGTCGGCGGTGACGACGTCGCCCGCATCCTTGAGGGTCTTCTCAGCTGTATAGACGAGGGTCTCGGCCTGGTTCTTAGTCTCGATCTCCTCTTTCCTCTTGGTGTCCTCGTGAGCGTGCTGCTCGGCCTCTCTCACCTTCCGCTCGATCTCGTTCTGGGATAGCTTGTTCGGGGCGGAGATCGTGATAGCCTGCTGCTTTCCGGTGGCCATGTCCTTCGCCGAGACGTTCAAGATGCCGTTGGCGTCGATGTCGAAGGTTACCTCGATCTGGGGTATGCCCCTCGGGGCAGGCGGAATTCCCGATAGGGTGAACCGGCCCAGGGAGGTGTTGTCTTTGGCCATGGGCCTCTCCCCCTGGAGGACGTGGATCTCGACTGTCGTCTGGTTGTCAGCGGCCGTCGTGAATATCTGGCTCTTTTTGGTGGGGATGGTGGTGTTCCTCTCGATCAGCTTCGTGTCGACGCCGCCTAGGGTCTCGATCCCCAGGCTGAGGGGCGTTACGTCCAGAAGGAGGATGTCTTTCACCTCGCCTCCGAGAACTCCGCCCTGGACCGCCGCACCGATCGCCACGCATTCCATCGGATCGACGCCCCGCTCCGCCTCCTTTCCCATTAGGTCGCTGACGAACTTCGTGACCGCGGGCATCCTGGTCGGACCGCCAACGAGGATGATCTTGTCGATCCCGGTCTTGTCGATCTTTGCATCCTGGATCGCCTGCATCATGGGGCCGCGACACCGCTCCAGCACGTCCTTGATCAGCTCCTCGAGCTTCGCCCTGGTTATCGTCATGTCCAGATGCTTGGGCCCGGTCTGGTCTGCGGTGATGTAGGGGAGGTTGATAGTCGTCTGGAGGACCGAGGAGAGCTCTATCTTGGCGATCTCGGCGGCTTCCATCAGCCTCTGCATCGCCATCCTGTCTCCCTTGAGGTCGACGCCCGAATCCTGCCTGAACTTTCCGACGACGTAGTCGGTCAGGATCTCGTCCATGTCCCGGCCCCCCAGCTGGGTGTCGCCGCTGGTGGACTTGACCTCGAAGACGCCTTCGCCCACCTCCATGATGGTGACGTCCAGGGTTCCTCCACCGAAGTCGAAGACCATGAGGGTCGCCTCACCCTCCTTGTCCATCCCGTAGGCGAGGGCCGCGGCCGTCGGCTCGTTGATGATCCTGACCACATCTAACCCTGCGATCGTACCGGCATCCTTGGTGGCCTGCCTCTGGTTATCGTTGAAGTAGGCGGGAACGGTGATGACGGCTTTCTCCACCTTCTCGCCCAGGTATGACTCGGCGTCATCCTTGATCTTTCTCAGGATGGAGGAGGATATGTCCTGGGGGGTGTAGGATTTGCCGTAGACCTCCACCCTGTAGTCCTGACCCATCTTTCGCTTGATTCCGGTTATCGTGCCGTCGGGGTTGGTCGCCGCTTGTCTTCGGGCAGGCTCTCCCACGAGCCTCTGGCCGTCTTTGGTGAAGGCGACGTATGAGGGGAAGGCCTTTCCTCCGGCGACGATGCTCGTCCCTTCTGCGCTGGGGATCATGGTGGGCTTTCCGCCGATCAGGACGGAGGCTGCTGAGTTGCTGGTTCCCAGGTCTATGCCTATGATCTTGGACACGTTATCACCTTCTCGAAATTAAACTTACGAATATTTACCGTTTTTTAGAGACCAGTACCTTGGAGAAGCGGATCACCCTGGAGTTCAGGGTGTAGCCGCGCTGGACCTCCTCGGTCACCGTTCCTTCGTCGTGCTCATCGGACTCGACCATCATCAAAGCCTCATGCTTGTACGGATCGAACGTCTCGCCTTTGGTCTCGATCGGCTCAAGTCCCTCAGTTTTGAGGACGTCCAAAAGTTGCAGCCGGACCTTGTCCATACCCTCGACGTGCTTTGCGGCCTGATCAAGGCTGTCTAAGACCGGCAAAAGCTTTGATATCAGCTTCTCCGAGGCGTACCTGGAGAAGGCCTCCTTCTCACGGGCGGCTCGCTTAATGGTGTTGTCAAGCTCCGCCCTGCACCGCAGAAGCTGGTCTGTCCGCTCTTCCGCCACCCTCTTTGCCTCTTCAAGCTGCTTTGTCAGCTCTTGGGGGTCCAGCTCCTCAAGGTCCAGACCGACCGATCCTTCATCAAACTCTTCGGGCTTTACAACGCCGCCTTCGGCCTTGGTCCCCGTCTTAGGCGATGCGGCCTTCCCCTTCTTCTCGGAGGGCTCATTCGTTTTTTCGCTATGCTTCGCCTTCATAAACCACCCCATCTCGTCAGGGGCGCAAAAGTTAATCGACGAAAAATTCTGCTCGGATCGGGACCGGAGGGCGAAATCGGCCCTCCCGCCCTGCATCCTTCGATTGGCCCCTCTACATCATGGGGGGCATCATCGGCCTTCTGGTGTAGTCGTGGGGGCTCTGACCGGGCTTCGGCTTGAGGCCCTCGACCTTGGCTGCGATCACGTCGTCGACCCGAAGGACGAGAGTGGCGGCGGCGGTGCCGGACTTGATCGCCTGGGTCTTGACCTTGAGAGGCTCGACGACGCCCTGCTCCATCATGTCGGCGGCCTTGCCGGAGTTCATGTCGAGGCCGTAGCTCTTCTTCCCGGCACCGTGGCTGGACCGAAGGTTCACAAGGACGTCTATCGAGTCGAAACCGGCGTTCTCGGCCAGGTTCACGGGGATCTCCTCGACGGCGTCGGCGAAGGCCTCGACGGCGAGCTGGTCCCTGCCGCTCATGGTGGAGGCGTACTGCCGCAGCTTCTCTGCCACCTCGATCTCTGGAGCTCCGCCGCCGGGAACGATATTCTTCGACTCGAGGACCGTTGCCACTGACCAAAGGGCGTCCTCAAGAGCCCTCTCGATGTTATCCCGGAGCTGCTCGCTCGACCCGTGGATGACCACGGTCACGGCCTTGGCACCGTGGCACCCCTCGACGAAGATCATCTTCTTCTCCTTTCCGACCTTCCTCTCCCTGACGAGGTCGGCAGAGCCCAGGTCCGCTTTGCTCATCTCCAGGGGTTCGGTCACGATCTTTGCGCCGGTGGCTAGAGCCAAAAACTTCATGTCCTCGTCGCTGACCCTTCTTGCGGCGATGATCCCGTGGTTTGCGAGGTACCGAGAGGCGTAAGCTCCGATCCCCTGCTTGCAGAAGACGACGTTTGCGCCGACCTTGGCCATGGCGTCGACCTTCTCCTTCAAAACCTCATCCTCGCCCTCTCTGAAGCTGCTGAGGCTTTCGGGGCTCGATATGGTGACCTTGGCGTCGGTGGATAGCTTCTTCAGCTCGAGAGTGCTGTCCAGAAGAACGATCCTCGCGCCTTCCACCTTCTTCGGCATATCGGGGTTGAGCCTTTCCTTGTCCAGGACCACGCCGTGCTCAAGCTCCGTGTCCTTCACCGAGCCGCTGCCGATCTTGACGAAATTGACCCTCTCCTCGACGTCCACCTTCCCATCTTCCTCGATGACTGCGGCGGCGTCGACGCAGATGTCGGTGAGATTGTCCTTGAAGACTTCGATACCCTTCCCGGTCATGGCGGTCTCGGCGATCTTCTTCAATATACCGCGATCTTCCTTTGAGACGGTCACAGCCATCTCCTCCAGGAACTCATAGGCCTTCTTCTGAGCCGCCTTGTAACCCTGGACGATCACCGTTGGATGGACGCCGATGTTGATCAGCTCCTCGGCGTTTTCGAGAAGACCTCCGGCGATGACGACGGCGGTGGTGGTACCGTCCCCCACCTCGTCCTCCTGGGCCCGGGCCACCTCGACGATCATCTTGGCCACCGGATGCTCGATATCCATCTCCCTGAGGATGGTGGCCCCGTCGTTGGTGATGACTACGTCGCCTGCGCCGTCCACCAACATCTTGTCCATGCCCTTGGGACCGAGGGTGGTCTTCACGGCCTCGACCACAGCCTTTGCCGCAAGTATGTTACTGTGCTGAGCGCCCTTTCCGGTCTCGCGCTTATGTCCTTCTTTTAGGATCAGTATAGGAGCGTTTGTTAAGCCAGCCAAATCGAGTCCTCCCCTTTCGTTCTGGCCATCAGCAGTTTGAAGTTCTATATAAATATTGCGCGATGCCTGCACGGCGCTGGGCGACGCAATATATAGATACCCCTCTCCAGATTTCACCATGATGGAATCACCCTTAAATCGATATAAATTGGATTAAACATTGAAATGAGATATTCAGTCAAAAACATTGAACGGGCAGCTTTCTTTTCAATACTAGCCATCGTATATTGATGATTTCTCTTCAAATTCATCGAATTTTTAGCTATATTGAAGAAAATCTCGATTCTATATCTTATAAACTTGAAATATCCCCAATGATTCATTATTTTCTCAAAATCCCTCACAATAGAGTACCATTTGTGTAATTTATAATTATTTTAAAATGAATACCCCGCAGCTTGCTGCGGTTGGGATGGTCAAATAAC
>CAZNGI010000113.1:0-7444 GCA_964572505.1 uncultured Methanotrichaceae archaeon
AACCTCGTCACCCTGACCCTCCTGGGCTCGAAGGGATCGGTATCGGTCTATGGCACCGTCTACGGCAAGAAGGAGGGCAGGATCGTCCAGATCAACGAATACCGGGTCTACGTCCCCACCGAGGGATGCATGATCATGGCCACCCACGAGGATCGGCCCAACATCATAGGACCCTGCTGCGTCGTTCTGGGCGAAGACCAGATCAACATCGGAGGGATGCACGTCGGCCGAAAGCCCTCGGGTGGGGAGCAGATCATGGTGCTGAACGTAGACCATCCAGTCTCCGACGAGACCCTCAAGAAGCTGACCGAGGTTTCGGGGGTCACCAAGGCGAGGCTGATAAAGCTATAAAATGAGTTTCAGGAGAGGTCGGCCTTCATCCGTCTGACCAGCTCCTCCTTTATCTGGTCGCTCCGGTCGCCGCCGCAGACCGCCCCCCGAACTCCGATTATGTCTGGATCGACCCGCTTCAAAAGGTCCAGGTCCTGGAACTTTATGGTGCCCGCGATGGCCACCTCCATCCCCAGATCGTGACCTGCCGAGATGAACTCGCCGATCATGGCTTCGCTCATGAACTCAAAGGTCGACTTCCCGTCCTTTATGGCGGTGTCCACCATCACGACGTCGGCTCCGCATACGCTTGCGACCTCGGGCAGGTCCATCGGCGAGATCGACCCGACTCGTGCGTAGTCGGAGTAGGCTGCCGCTACCAGCTTCTTCTTTTCGTCAAACTCCTTGACAGACCTCACTATGTGGCTGAGCATATCTGTAGCCTGGTCCTGGTTCTCGATTTTGAGAAGCCCCACCTTGATGTAATCGGCCCCGGAGAAGGCAGCGCCCAGGGCCGCGAGGCTTGCGGTTCCGGGCTTGTAGTCGAAGTCGCCGATGGTGGCGCTGACCGGCAGCTTTCCGCCCGCAACCTCTGCAACGGACCTTATGACCCAGGGGAAGTTCGCTCCGAGGGATCCCTCTTTGGGATTTTTCACGTCCAGGATGTCCGCGCCTCCCTCCATCGCCGCCTTCGCCTCAACGATGTTTATCGGACTGACCAACAACCTCATATCGTCCCATCCTCATTTTGTAAAATCATGACGCGCTGCGTCTTTGTTCTCGACCTATTTAACGGTTCGGTGGTCCACGCCGTCAGGGGCGAACGGGAGAAATACCAGCCGATCGCGACTAAGAGCTTGGTCGTCAAGACCTCCGACCCCCTCTCGATCCTGGATGATCTGAGGCCCAGGGAGGTATACGTGGCGGACCTCGACAGGATCACGGGGATCGGCGACAATTTGGAGCTTATCGGCGAGATAGCCAGAAAGGCCGAGACCATGGCCGACATCGGGATCTCGTCAGTCGGAGAGCTGGACCGCCTCCCTGCGTGCACCCCGGTCCTGGGGACCGAGACGGGATCTTTCGACCTCATCGAAAGGGCGTCATCCAGACGAAATGTCACGGTCAGCATAGATCTCTTCGGAGGAGATGTCCTGACTCGCGACCCCTCTCTCAAGATTCCGCCTCTTGATCTGATCCGCGAGTTGAACCCGCTTCCCATCAAAGAGATCATACTTTTGTCGCTGGACAGGGTGGGAACATCGAAGGGCCTCGATGAGAGATTCCTTCGGGCTGCCGCGGATCTGAGCGATCATCCCGTCCTCCTCGGCGGCGGCGTAAAAGATACCTCCGACATCGAACGGCTGGAGGAGATGGGCCTGGCTGGCGCCTTGGTCGCCACGGCGATCCACGACGGGAAGATCCCCCTCGAAGTGATCAGAAGATAGGGACGAGCCGTGGAAACGAGCTGGCTTGGAGCCGGACCCAACCTCGCAAGATCCATGACAAATCCGACCTGATGCCGACATCAGACCGTCAAGAGGGCGTGAAGCAGGGTTCCGACGATCGTCGCCGCCGAGACCATGATCAATGCCGACTTGACCGTATTTCTGAGCCCGAGCTCCTTCATGAAGACGACGAAGGTGGCTACACATGGGAAGTACATTGCCAGGACCACCGAGGCCACCACCAATTGGCCTGCCGTCATCCCCAGGGGTGCGAGCATTCCCACGGCCACATCCTTTCTCAGAAACCCGACGATCATCGTCGCTGCAGCATCCTTCGGAAGGCCGAAGAGGCCGGAAACTATCGGCTGGGCGAGGCTTCCGACGACGTCGACGACCCCTGTGATGAAGAGGACGTTCATGAAAAAGACCCCCAGAAGGACGTAGGGTACAGCCTCTTTCAGAAAGTACTTCGACCTCAGGTAGGTCTTCTTGAAGAGCGCCTCGCCGTCGGGAAGCCTGTAGGGGGGGATCTCCAGGAATATCTCCGGCGACTCGCCACCGATGATCCGAGAGAGGATGAAGCCGGCGGTGATGAAGACCAGAAAGAGGGTCCCGTAGACGATGGCGATGTACCGCAGGCCGAAGGGGCCGAGGAGCCCCCAGATCATGGCGTTCTGGGCGGCACAGGGAACCGAGACCGCCATCAAGGTGGCGGCAAGGTACCTCTGCTTCGGCGACTCGAGAACCCTCGTGGCCATGACCCCGGGAACGTTGCAGCCAAGGCCGAGGATGCAGGGGACTATGGCCGCGCCGTGAAGGCCGACTCTGTGCATCAGGGCGTCGACGAGGACGCTGATTCTGGGAAGGTACCCTACATCTTCGAGGACCCCGAGGACGATGTAGAAGGGTATCACAAAGGGCATCACCATCCCCAGGGGGACGTAAAGGCCCGTGGTGAGAAGGCCAAAGGAGGTCTCTATCTCCGGGGAGGTCCCGATCAGGATGTCGCGCAAGACCCCTGAAGTGTGCTGGCCTACGAAGTCGGTGACGAAGGACCCGTAAACGGCGAAGGCCGGGTCAAGTACGTAGTCTATGAGAAACTCCCCGAGCCTGATGACCCCGGTGAAGGAGAGGTAGAGGACGAGAAGGCCAAAGGGTATCCCGAAGAGGGGCTTGATCGTCGCCTCCTCTAGCTTCTCGAGGAAGGTGGGGTGCTTGTGGACGACCCGCTGAGTCCTCTCGACGATCTCGCCGACCCTCGCCCACCTCTGGTCGGAAGACTCGAACCGAACGGGGGGCGGGACCCGGGCCTTTGGTATCGCCTCGACGAGTTCTCTTATCCCCTGGCCGCTGACGGCCACCGACGTCACCACGTGCACTCCAAGCTCCCGCTCCAGCGCCTCAATGTCTATGTTTATCCCGGTCCTGGTGGCCACGTCCCAGAGGTTGAGGACGACGACCGTGGGAAGGCCCCGCTCCAGGATCTGGAGGGTGAGGTTCAAATTTCGCTCGAGATTGGTGGCGTCGACGACGTCCACCACGACGTCCGCCCCCTCCTCGAAGATCTCCTTTGTTGCCTCCTCGGCCCTGCAGGAGGGCTCAAGGGAGTAGACGCCTGGGGGATCGATCACCTCGGCGCTCTCCCCCATGATGGAGGTCTTGCCCTTGGTGTACTCGACGGTGGTTCCGGGATAGTTGGCGGATATCACCTCGATTCCTGTGAGCCTGGAGAATACGACGCTCTTGCCAACGTTTGGGTTTCCCATCAATATTATCTTCAAAACCGGGTGCTCCCATCTAATTTTAGGATCTGGCCAAATATGATCGGACCAGAATTCAAAGGTCTGGCTCGGTCTGTCGCAGCAATCTGATATATCGCTTTTGGCCCTTTTGATTTCCAGGTCAGCTTTATCACCGATATAGGCCCTATGCAGAAACGTATGGAGTACGACCACCGACGCCATGCTGGAAATGCCGGAGATCTCTGGAAGCACCTAGTCTTGGCCGTGGTCGCAGACCGCCTCTTCGAGACCGAGAAGGTCCGGGTTTACGTCGAGAGCCACGCCGGATATCCCGAATACACGCTCAGCCCCGGCGGCGAGTGGGCGGGAGGCGTCGGAAAGCTCTGGCCCCATCGAGAAGAGCTGGCAGAATATTCATACTTTCAGATTCTGAGCGACTTAAACCCCGCCGAACTTGAGCGGTATCCGGGATCTGCGTCCATCGTCATCGAGCTCGCCAAAAGGCGAGGCCTCGCCCTGAGGGCCGAACTCTGGGATAACAGCCCCGAGGTCGAGAGGGCCTGGAGATCTCGCGAGAAAGGCCGGAACCTGTCAGATCCACATTTTCATCTCGGCGACGGGTTTTCCGGTGCCGGCAAGCTGACGAACGATCTGAATGAACCAGCGCTTCTGCTCGTCGATTCGCCCTACATCGCAGAAAGCGACGCCGCCCTGGTCGAAGATCTGATATCGAGGTCTGCACAGGCCGGGTGGGTCGCCCTCTCCTGGCAGATGATCGGCTCGGTGCAGAGTCCGAAACCGGCCTGCGACTATCGAGAGTTTGCGCTTCGTTTTAATGAGGCGGGCCTCGTTTGCGGCTCCTGGGGGGGCGCAACGATGATCCTAGCCTGGGATTGGGAAAATTTTCCGGACCCGATGATGAACAACCTGGTCGAAAGGCTTGAGAGGATCGAGGAGGATTTCCCAAAGATCGCGGCCCGAATGTCAGAATCTTTTTAACGTATATCGATCCAACTGATATCCGAGGGGTCATTGCTTTGCGCAGAGTCTTATGTTACGCCATGGCGACTTTCCTCTTGGTCGCCCTCTACGGCGTGATCTTCGTGGAGCTGATGAAACGCGAGGGGCAGCTCGATAACGTCGATCCGGTGACCGCCGTCTACTGGGTGATCACCACCATGACCACCGTGGGGTACGGAGACGTGGTCTTCGAGAGCCTTCCCGGAAGGGTCTTCAGCTCCGTCGTGGGCCTCTCTGGGATATTCATCCTCTTCGCGATAGCCCTGCCCCTGATCGTCACCCCCTGGCTGGAACGTTTGAACAGGGAGCTGCCATTGAGAGCTCCGCCGAAGATGAGAGATCACATCATAATCTGCGGCTACAATCCGATCGTGGAGGCGCTTTCGGAGAACTTCCGAAGACAGAAGATCCCATTTCTGGTGATCGAGAGATCAGAAGAGACTGCAAGAAAGATCAGCAAGAAGTATCAGGTCATATGGGGCGATCCTGCTGAAAGGGATGTTCTCCAGAACGCCAACATCGAATCCGCCAAGCTCCTCATCGCCAACGAAAGGGACGAGAGAAACGCCGACATCGCATTGACCGCAAGAGAGATCTCGGGCGTCGAGGTGGTGGCCCTGGCCGAAGACCTGGCGAGGGCGCGGTTCCTCAGCTACGCGGGAGCTACGAGGATCATATCGCCAAAGACCCTTCTTGGTACCTTCATAGCCCAGATCACCTCTCCCCCCAGGAAAGGAGTCTTTCCGGGGGCGGTCAAGCTCTTCGGCGGCGTTTTGGTGGAGCTTCCCATCTACCCCGGAAGCCCTCTGATAGGAAAGGAGGTCCACGACCCGGCTCTCAATGAGACAGGCGCGAGGATCGTGGGGATGTGGCAGAAGGGCAGGTTCATCTCGATTCCGAAGGAGGAGGTGATCAGGTCCCACTCGGTGCTGATGGCGGTGGGGGAGGCCGAGGCCCTGGACCGGCTGAGAGAGCTGACCATCGGCCCCCCTCGGGAGGGGCCGATGATGGTGATCGGCTACGGCGACGTCGGCAGAAGGATAGTCAAGGTCCTCTCCGAGAGGGGGGTATCGCCCTCGGTGGTGGATAAGCGAGAGCTTTGCGACAACTGTTTCAGGCACGTCACCGGAGAAGGCACCTCCGAAGAGGTCCTGGTGGAATCGGGCGCCAAGGAGGCCGTCGGTATTCTGATAATGCTGAACGACGACTCCGACGTGGTCTTCTCCACCCTTCTTGCACGGAACCTGAACGGTGACGCCTTCATCGTGGCGAGGGCAAACCACCTCAGCTCTGCGGAGAAGATCTACCGGGCCGGCGCCGACTACGTGGCCTCGGTTCCGATCGTGGCAAGCCACATGCTCGCCAAGATCGCTCAGAAACAGGAAGAAGAGTTCACCATGATCTACGAGGAGCTGGAGATGACCAGGTTCCGGGTGGGCTGGTGGTCGCGCCTCAACGGCAAGAGCCTCGGGGAGCTGGACCTTCCCGAGAGGCTCGGTTGCACCGTGGTGGCCATCGAGAGGGATGGACAGGGCCTGCTATCCATCGGTCCCGAGACGGTGGTGAAAAGAGGAGACCTTCTCGCTATAGTCGGAAGTTTCGAGAGCATAGAGAAGTTTGGCCGCCGTTACCGATGGCGCACCCCTTTGAGATGGAAGCATCGTTCGACCTGACTCGTCGGGCATCTGAAGGATTCGAGATGGAATGGGAGATCGACTAAGCGGATCGACGAAGTTCGTTGAAGGATGATGGGGATCTTCAAATGAAACAAGACTCTTGCGGCTTGAGTTATGAGCGGGAGAGGGAGATGTGGCCTGAGAAGTTCGCCTCCCTCGGCGCGGTATTCAGGAACATCCACCCGGGAGACCGGATATTCATAGGCACCGGATGCGGTGAGCCCCAGTACCTGCTCAACTCTCTCGTCGATTACGTCAAGAGCAACCCCAAGGCCTTCTTCGAGGCGGAGGTGATCCACGTCTGGAGCCTGGGGATCGCCCCTTACGCCGACGAGAAGCTCAAGGATAACTTCAGGCTCGACTCCTTCTTCGTCGGGGACAGCACAAGAGATGCCGTCAACAGGGGAGCTGCTGACTACACGCCGATATTCCTCTCCCAGGTTCCAGACCTCTTCCGAAGGGAGATCACGCCCATCGACGTCGCCCTGATCCAGACCTCGCCTCCCGATCGGCACGGTTACATGAGCCTGGGGGTTTCCGTCGACATCGTCAAGGCCGCCGTCGAGATGGCTCCATTGGTCATAGCCCAGGTCAACCGCCAGATGCCGAAGATCCACGGGGACGGGTTCATAAAAGTCGAGGATGTGGACTATCTCGTTCCTCACGACGAGCCGCTTCTCGAGTACATGCCAGAGCTGATCAGCGACACCGCTCAGAGGATCGCAAGTTACGTCGCACGGATCATCGAGGACGGGTCGACGATCCAGGTGGGGTACGGTTACGCTCCCAACGCCCTCCTATCCCACCTCCAGAAGAAAAAGCACCTCGGCATCCACACCGAACTTCTCACCGACGGGATCGTTGAGCTGATGAAATCGGGGGTCGTCGACAATTCCAGAAAGACGATCGACCGGGGAAAGACCGTCGCCGCCTTCTGCATGGGACGGGCCGAGACCTACGAGTACCTTCACGACAACCCCTCGGTCGAGTTCAAGACGATCGACTACACCAACAACCCCCTGACGATATCCCAGATCAAGAGGATGACCGCCATCAACAGCGCCATGGAGATCGACCTGACGGGCCAGGCGACGGCCGAGTCTCTAGGCAGCACCTTCTACAGCGGTATTGGCGGGCAGGCTGACTTCATGAGGGGATCGCTCCTCGCGCCGGGCGGAAAGTCGATCCTCGCCCTCCCCTCGACCGCCCTCGGCGGCACCGTCTCGCG
>CAZNGI010000114.1:0-7286 GCA_964572505.1 uncultured Methanotrichaceae archaeon
AGGCCCAGGGCCCCCATGCAGCAGACCGCGAGGATCGCAAAGTCGAAGGCCAGGGGAAAGGTGCTGACGCCGACCAGGGCCCCCCGAAGGCCGTCGACGCCGTAGGTGAGGGGGTCGAGGTAGGAGAGGCTTCGAAGCCATGTCGGGAGGTTCGATATCGGGAATAGGGCCCCCGATAGCAGGAATAGAGGGAAGACCATGAAGTTCATGATCAATGAGAAGCCCGACATGTCCTTCATCCGAGATGCGAAGGCAAGACCCAGGCTGTTGAAGGTCGTGGCGATCAGGACCATGAAGACGAGGGAGAGGAGAAAACCTGGCAGCCCGGATATTTTCAGGCCCATGACTATCCCCGGAATCAGGATGATGAGGCCCTGCATCACGGCGGTGGTGACGCCTCCCGCGGTCCTCCCGATGACGATCGAGAGCCTTGAGACCGGAGCCACCATGATCTCCCGGAGAAAGCCAAACTCCCTGTCCCAGAGCATCGAGAGCCCCCCGAAGGTCGATGAGAATAGGAGGGTCATGCCGATGATCCCCGGGGCTAGGAAGCTGATGTAGTCGACCTCCTGGGGGATCGCGGGCATCGCCGCAGACTTGAACCCAAATCCCAGGAAGGCGAGGAAGAAGAAGGGCGGGGCGAGAGAGCCGAAGACCCTGCTCTTGAGCCTGAAGAAGCGGATCATCTCCCGCAGCCACAGGCTGTAGATCGCGTAGATGTTCACCCTCGCCATATCAGTGCCTCCTGGTCCTCATCCTGCTCTGGAACGCCGCCATCATTCCCGCGCCGCTCGATTCGGCCTCCCTGATCTTCTTGCCCGTGAACTTGAGGAAGACGTCCTCGAGGGTCGGCTCGTGCATGCTGACAGACCTGATCTTCACCCCGGCACTGCAGGAGCCGAGGACAATCTCGGGGATTCGAGACTCGCCGTGGTCGACGCTCAGATTGATGGTCGAGCCGGACCGGTCGACCGCCTCGACGCCATCGAACTTCGAGAAGGCGTGAACCTGCTCATCTGTGACGCCGTCGTCCACCTCCAGGGTGACGATGTCGGCCCCGATCAGGTCTTTGAGGTTCTCGGGGGTGTCGAGGGCGACGATCTTGCCCTGGTCGATGATTGCAACCCTCTCGCAGAGGTGGTCTGCCTCCTCCATGTAGTGGGTCGTTAAGACGACGGTCACGCCCTCCTCCTGGTTCATCTTCAGGATGTAGCGCCAGATGTACCTCCTGGTCTGGGCGTCAAGGCCTAAGGTGGGCTCGTCCAGGAAGAGGACGTGGGGGTGGTGCATCAGGCCTCTTGCGATCTCTAGCCTCCTCTGCATCCCTCCGGAGTAGTCCTCCATGAGAACATTGGCCTTTTCGGTCAGGTCCACCAGCTCCAGGACCTCATGGACCCTCTCCTGGCGGGTCTTTTTGTCCATGCCGTACATCCTGCCATGAAAGTCCAGGTTCTCCCGGCCCGTGAGCTGGCTGTCGACGCTCGGGTCCTGGAAGACGACGCCGATGGAGTTTCTGACCGCGTCCCTCTCCCGGGCGATGTCGTGGCCCCAGACCACAGCGCCCCCAGCCGTCGGCCTGAGCATCGTCGTCAGCATCTTGATTATGGTGCTCTTTCCCGCGCCGTTCGGACCAAGAAGGCCGAATAGCTCTCCTTTCTCTATCTGGAGATCGACCCCTTCGACGGCCGTGAAGTCGTCGAACCTCATGGTGAGACCGCTGGTGGCGATCGCTGCCCCTTCCATGAAAGATGATGATTGAGGGAGGGCGTTTATAGGTTTGCGTCTGAGCTGTGGGGCTGGGATGGAGGTGGAATCGTAACCTTAATCTTCGATCGGCGGGCAAATGCCAACTATGCCTCCCAAAGTCCTCTTCACCACCGTTTACAAAAACGATCCAGCTCCTTACGATTACATAGGCTCAAACGCGCGCTCCAAGTGGTTTCGGTTCTACTGGCCCCGGCTCCAGTCCTTCGGCCTTCGGTTCCTAAAGCAGAACATCCCCGAGATCGAGATTTTGGAGTACCCGACCTTCGAGGAGTACAAAAAGAAGCTCGAAGAGGGCTGGGACGTCGTCGGCTTCTCCTTCTATCTGAACGAGACCTGCGAGATCCTGGAGATGGCAGATTTCGCCCGGGCTTGTGGGAAGGTGGGGGAGCTATGGGCCGGAAACTACGGCGCCCTGACGCCCTCGATCCAGGATCGGTTCGACAGGATCTTCGAGGGGTACGCCGAGGGCGCTGTCGCCCCCTACTTCGGCCGGAAGATCGAGCAAAAGGACGTCCTCCACCCGCCCCTGATCGAGTACCTTGGAACACCCTTCAACAAGAAGCTGAACATCTACGGGATCATGTTCACCACTCGGGGCTGCGGCGTCGGATGCAAGTTCTGCCAGACGCCGAAGTTTTGCAACCGTCCTCATCCCGTCCCCCTGGAGAGCCTGGAGCGGGTGATCTCCTACTACAAGGATCACGAGATCAACGTCGTCTTGATCGAGGACGAGAACTTCGGCGCGAGCAGGAAACACGCCGACAAGGTGGTTGACCTCCTCGACGAGTACGGGATGGTCTGGGGCTGCATGGCGAGAGCCGACTACCTACGAAAGAAGATTCCCGAATGGGCCGAGATGAGGTCTAGGCCCGACCCGGTCACGGGAAAGAAGCCCCGGCACGTCAAGGGCTTTGCGGGAGCGGCCATCGGGATCGAGAACCTCCACCAGGAGAAGCTCGACGACATCAACAAGAAGGAGGGGACCGAAGACGTCCTGGAGACGGTCCGGCTCCTCCAGAAGTACGGGTTTGGAACCGTCGGCTACTACATGATCGGATTTCCCGATGACACGAAAGAGTCGCTCAAAACCGACATCAAGGACCTCGCAAACCTCAAGCTCGACATAACTCAGATCTGCATCATGACTCCTCTGCCCCAGACGAAGCTCTGGGACGAGCTGAACGAACAGTATGGGATCTTCGAGAAGGACTGGCACAGGTTTGACATGAAGCACCTCGTCTGGAACCACCCCAACATCCCGCCCGAGGAGATGGAGGAGGTTCTCAGCTGGTCTCTAAAACAGGTCTACAACCGGACGACTCCCCTCCGGACCTCCTTTCGGGTCTGGGCGAACGCCTACCGGTACGCCGGAATCTCGGGGATGAAGGAGGTCGCATCCTACGTCTCCAGGGCGAACAGGTTCGACTTCAACCCCGAAAATCCCTGGTTCCTGGAGGCTGAGGTGAGATGATATCATGAAGGTTCTCCTCCTCTCCTCGCCAGTCGTCCAGCCCGACTTCGACCGGATCGCGAGAATTCCCAATTACGGCCTCGTATCGATCGCGGGAAACGTCGACGACATCTGCGATGTAGACGTCGCAGACCTTCACGCCGCAAAAAGGCCAAAAGAGTATCTCGAAGGGGTGCTGAAAAGGGGTTACGACCTCGTTGGCCTCAGCTGCATGAGCTTTCAGTACCACGCCATGATCCCTCTAGCAAAGATGGCGAAGGAGAGCGGCGCAGCGACGGTCTTTGGCGGCTACCACCCGACGCTGAACTACGACGAGATCGCCGAAAGCCCCGAGGCGAGGCTCGCAGACTACATCGTCCGGGGCGAGGGCGAGGCGACTTTTCGTGAGCTCGTCGAGGCGATCGACGAGGATCGCGACCTTGGCGATGTGAAGGGCCTATCTTACTGGAAAGAGGACAGGATGGTCCACAATCCGCCAAGACCGGTTTTGGACGTCTCTGAGATCAAGATGCCGAACCGCGACTCCCGGCTGATCACGATCGGTTTTCAGAGCTTTGGGGTTCCAATCGACTCCGTCGAGACGAGCCGGGGCTGCACCAACGGCTGCAAGTTCTGCTCCATCCAGCATATGTACGGGAAGTCCTTTCGAAAATATCCGTTCGACCGGATCCTGGAGGATATCAGGGACGCCGAGGCCCACGGCGCAGAATCGATCTTCTTTCCCGACGACAACATGACTCTGGACGTGTTGAGGATGGAGAGGCTCTGCGACGCCATCATCGAGGCGGGCCTCGACCACCTCAAGTACAAGGTCCAGGCCTCGGCCCGGGGCATCGGGTCGAGCCGAAGGCTCGTCGAGAAGATGGCGAAGGCTGGCTTTGACGGTGTCTTCCTCGGGATCGAGAGCACCAGCAAGGAGAACCTGAAGTTCCTGGGCAAGGGCAAGATGTCGGACAACGCCGACAAGGCGATTCAATACATGCACGACAACGACATCATAGTCTCTGCAGGGCTGATCGGCGGAAACCCCGAGGACGACGAGAGCGACCTCTGGTCGAACTATGAGCTTGCAAGGAGGCTCAAAGTCGACATACCGATATTCTACATCAGCACCCCTTACCCCAAGACCGAGATGAGAGAGGAGCTTGAGAAGATGGGCCTGATTGCCTGCGACGACTACCGATTCTACGACGGCCTCCACGCGAACCTCAACACAAAATACCTCAACGCCGAGGAGGTCCAGTACATCACCTGGGAGATGAACGCCAGGTACTACGACCTCGAATGGTTCCGTTACACCAAGATCAAGAGGCTCTACCCGAAGTGGTTCCTCAAAGAGACGTTGAGGCTCGCTCCCTTCTACGCCAAAAGAAAGCTCGGCCTGATGCTGAGGCTTAAGACGCCCCGTGACTACTTCAAGGAGGACCTGGAGGCAGGGGAGCTATGCAAAGGGGTCGCCTGACGCTGTTAATTTACAGAAGACACTTATCGTAGGAGGCGACTGCGGCGTTGCAGGCTCCGTAAAGGCTGACGTCGTAGTTTACGATGACATAAACGGGCGTCCTCTCCAAAAGAGCTCGCTGCTTTTCGGCGTTCAGAAACTCGGCGTGAAACTCGGGCGAGACGAAGATCTCCCTGTTCTTGGAGGCAATCCCGCCAGCGATGTAGAGACCGCCGGTGGCGAGGGTCTCAAGAACAAAGTTTTTCGCGCACCTTCCGTAGTACTTCGCATAGATCCTGAAGGTCTCGCGGCAGAGCTGGTCCGTTTTCCTGTGTTTAGAGATCAGGGCAGCCCTCTCCTCGGCCCCTTCGACCTCTGCGGTCAGATCCGTCTCCCCGCGCTTTTCCCTCAGAAACTCGTAGATCCTCTCGATCCCCCGGCCCGATAGGAGATCTTCGTAGCTTGCAGATGTCTCCCTCCCGCTTCGAATATAGTCCGCCAGCTCCAGGTCGAACTGATCGATCGCCGGAAAGTCAGCGTGTCCACCCTCGCTGGGAATCGGGACGTATCTTTTGCCGTCGAATACGAGGATCGACTTCCCAAGGCCCGTCCCTGCCCCGATCACGGCTCGCGTCTCGCCAAATCCCGGCTCTCCAGCCTTCGCCTGGAAGAGGTCGCCATCTTTGAGGGAGTCTATCCCGTAGCCGATGATCTGGAAGTCGTTCATTATGCGAAAATCTTCGAGCCCGGTTTCCCTTTTTATTTTTTCTGCGTCGACTTCCCACGAAAGGTTGGTGAGCTTCGCCCGGCTGCAATCCGTCACGGCTCCCGCGACCCCCACAATGCCCCGGTCCACCTCGATCCCGTATTTCTCCCGCCCGTATTCGAGGGCCTGCCTTATCGCCGGAACGAGGGATCCGAGCTTCTGGCTTTCAAACTGGACGGAGTAGAAGAGCGTCGCCTCTCCGTCTTTTGTGCCCGCGATGGCGATGTTCGTATGGGTCCCGCCGACGTCGCCGCCGAGGACGAAGCCGTCGTACTCACCCGTTTCAATTTCTCGCTTGTGGATTCTCGTCTTCATCTTCTCTTCCGCCCCGGTGCCGCTCTTTCTTGTTTTGTCTTCTGCCGCAAAGAATCTTCCGGAGATCTATCCGCCTTGTGCGGAACGCATCTGGGGAGATCATCGGGGCGAGATCGATCCCGACCCCCGTCGTTTTTCCGGAATCAGTCAGATCCGCAAGCGCTAAATCCTCCGGGGTTCATTTCAAAAAAGGTGCCATGTCCCTCAACAACAAACCTCTCGACCTCCTGGGCGAAGCAGACATTCGAAGCCTGATGGAAGACGAGGTCCCGGAGAGCAAGGTCATCGACTACAAGAAGCGTCTACCAGGACCCTCGGTGCTGGAGAAAAAGGAGTTTCTCCGGGACGTCTCGTCCTTCGCCAACGCCACCGGTGGCCACCTCGTCTACGGGATCGCAGAGAAGAACGGTGTGCCGGTGAGGATCTGCGGCCTTGCAGATATCGATCCTGATAAGGAGATCCTCCGCCTCGAGAGCATGGTCCAGACGGGAATCGCCCCCCGGATCCCCGGAATATCGATGAGGTCCGTCCCCCTGGAAGGCGGAAGGTTCGTCATCGTGGTCCGGATCCCCAAGAGCTGGGCCTCCCCCCACATGAACACGAAGGGGTCTTCGAGGTTTTACTCGCGAAACTCCGCCGGCAAGTACCCTCTCGACGTCTTCGAGATAAGAACCGCCTTCTCCCTCACCGGGACAGCCACAGAAAGGATGAGAAACTTCAGGGCGGAGACCCTGGCAAAGATCGTGGCCGGGGAGACGCCAGCCCCCCTCAACGACGGGCCTAAGATGGTATTTCAGATCGTGCCCTTTGGAGCCTTCGAGCCGGCGTCCAGGTTCGACGTCTCGTCCCTCGTCCAGAGGTACAGGAGCGGCAAGGGCACCCTTCCGCTGCCCCTGACGGGCCTCATTTCGAGCTGGAGGTACAACTTCGACGGCCTTTTGACTTACGACGACCGGGGCTCCTACTCCCAGGCCTTCGTCAGCGGGATTATCGAGGCCGTCGACTCCTTCGTCCTGAGCGACAAATCCGACGATCAGATCAGCTCCGATGGCGAGAAGGTCATCCCCAGCGTCAGATACGAGGAGACCCTCCTGGAGGCGCTTCCCAAGTACACCTGCGTCCAGGATTATCTCGGGGTCGAGCCCCCGGTCTTCGTGATGCTCAGCCTTTTCGGGGTCAAGGGCCGCTTCATGCAGGTCGATACGCCAGAGTTCTCGGGCCACAAGGACGTCCAGATCGACAGGGACGCCCTCCTCGTCCCTGAGATCATGGTGGAGAGCTTCGAGTACAGCCCCGAGGAGGTTTTGAGGCCGGCCTTCGACGCCATCTGGCGGGCTGCGGGCTGGGAGAGGTCGATGAACTACGACGACGAGGGGCATTGGGTCGGCAGGAGATGATCTGATCCGATGGTCAAAAAATTATTAAACGGCGAGTATATCTTCATCAATGGTATCGAATTTCAGCCCACTCAGGGGTAGTGCACCAGCAGTGAGTTGATGTTATTATACTATTACGTCCTATCTCAT
>CAZNGI010000115.1:0-7282 GCA_964572505.1 uncultured Methanotrichaceae archaeon
AGGCATCCCGGATGTAAATGCGTGTTATGGTCGGGTTGGGCTGAATAGTTACGAAAAATATAACAAGCGACTTAGGAAAATAGCTTCACACCGTCAATTACCGTGATCAAAGGCGTAGCTCCACGAAGTTGCCCTCCCGCTCGATTTCGTCCATATCGAGGAAGAGCCGCCGCCTTTTCTCGTGCTCCGTCATCTCCGCGAGGGGTTTTGCGAACGTCTCTTTCGGCCCCATGAGATCGGACGAGCCCTCCCAGACCTCGCGGGTCACAGGCGTGCGTTTGTCTGCCACTTCGGCTGTGTAGAGGTGTAAGTGGCTTATAGCTTGTGGTGCGATATCTGGAGAAACTCTAATATCCTGCTGATCTAAAAGTCTCTCTTCGTTTTATTTTCTACAGATGAGAAACTTTTTTTACCTGCAGGGCCAGAGAAAACCAGGCGTTGTTTAAATGAACGAGTTTAATACCCCCGATAAAAGTGGTATCATACACTACTGGAAAATAGCACCTGGCGAAGATGCTTGGCAGTGGGAAGATTGTCGAGACAAAGGTTTCATCGCCATGGGATGGGAAGAGATCGGTGATATATCGCGGCTGAGCAAATCTGAGTTTGAATCTAAGCGAATAAAACTCGATTCCAGATATGAAGGCTGGAGTAAAGTAGGACTTGAACAACTTTGGAAATTCGCCCACATAAAAGAAGGAGATCGAATTGTAGCCAATCGTGGAACCACTCTTGTTTTGGGCATAGGTACAGTTGTGGGACCGTATTATTTCGTTCATGACGAGGAATTTGGCCATAGACTGCCGGTGAAATGGGACGACCTTAGACCGCGTTTGGTGAAAGAACCAGGTTGGCGCAGAACCCTGATCGAACTCGACCTCGAAAAATTTGAGAGGATTTTAAACAGCACCTTCAGTCCTCAAAATGAGCTTTCAAAAATTGATGAACCTGAATTGAGCAGATCCTATTGGATCTTTCAGTCTAATCCCAAGTACTACGATCTGGAGAAGGATCTTGAAGGGATAACAAAAGAAGACCTAGATAATTTTAGCTGGACCGTTAATCAGTACGCAAATCAAATACGTACCGGCGATGTAGCTTATCTATGGACATCTGGAAAAGATGCCGGTATTCTTGCAGTTGCGACGGTGAGATCTGATCCATATTACACATCAGATGTTGAGGGAGAATTCATCAGCGATAAAAAGAAAGAGGAGGGGAAACAGCAGTGGGTCGATCTTCGCATAGACTATATACTGCCTGAAAGGATTAGGCGAGATAGCCTTACCGATCATCCTACACTCAGATCAATGCAGATAATCAAGCGGCCTCAAGGGACGAACTTCATAGTAACGAATGAAGAGGCAGAAGTTCTTAACGCTTTGATATATGATGAAATGTCTCATGAAAATGAAGAGTACCCTTTGCTCCAACTTGTCGAAGATACCGGCTTCGATCTCGAAACCTTAGAGCGCTGGGTTCGCGCCATCAAGCGAAAGGGCCAGGCCGTCCTCTATGGCCCGCCAGGGACAGGCAAGACATACCTTGCCGAGCATCTGGCAAAGCACCTGATCGGCGGGGGAGACGGCTTCGATGACCTTGTCCAGTTCCATCCGGCCTACGCCTACGAGGACTTCATCCAGGGAATAAGGCCGATCTCGGACGAGAACGATGGGCTTACGTACCCTCTTGTTCCGGGACGGTTCCTCGAATTCTGCGAAAGGGCGAATTCTCGCCGGGGAACCTGCGTTCTGATCATCGATGAGATCAACCGCGCCAACCTCTCTCAGGTCTTCGGGGAATTGATGTATCTGCTCGAATACCGCGATCGTTCGATCCCCCTGGCCGGAGGCGGAAACCTCAGGATACCCGAGAACGTCCTCATCATCGGGACGATGAACACCGCCGACCGCTCCATCGCCCTGGTGGATCACGCCCTCAGGCGGCGCTTCGCATTCCTGCGGCTCCAGCCAAATCACGATGTTCTCCGCAAATATCATCAAAATACCGGCTTTTTGGTTGATGGGCTGATCGGAGTTTTGCGCCGACTGAACACTCAGATCAACGATCGCCACTATGAAGTCGGGATATCCTTCTTCCTCCGGGAAGACCTCGAAAACGAGATCGAGGACATCTGGAAGATGGAGATCGAGCCCTACCTGGACGAGTACTTCTTCGACCGGCCCGAGAAAGCCGAAGACTTCCGGTGGGAGAGAGTTGATAGAGAGATCATGCCATGAACTCCAACAAACTTCAGCGGATCGAGCTTGAAGAGTACAAGACCAGAAGTTATCCCGAATCCGAGATCTCCGAAGAACTTGGTTTGAAGATATGGCAGAACTACGGCAACCAGATCTCGATCGATGAGCCGTCCTTCAAGAACGGCAACGAGTGGTCTCTGACTGCAAACGGCTGGGTGGGTCACATACCCCTGACTCCAGAGCTTCAGATCGCCCTGTTGCCAAAAGTGGAGATAAGGAACGTATTTGGGATGCTGGAGTACGCCTACCGGCTCAAGAGCTTCAAGTTTCTCGATGGCTTAACGGACTGCGATTCCTTGGAGGAGTTTTACGAGACCCTGGCCAAGTTCTTCGCCCTCAGGGTCCTCGACCGGGGGCGCAAGGGCTTCTTTCGATCTTATCAGCCCCGAAAAGATCGTATTCCTTACGTTCGCGGCCGCTTCGACGTCCGGAAGAGCTGCCAGAAACCCTGGGATGTGTTGCCAGAATGCCGCTACGGGGTGCACACCTCCGACGTCGAGGATAACCAGATCCTCGCCTGGACCCTGCGGCGAATTCTCCAAAGTGGGGCCTGCACTGAGCGATCCTTGCCGCAGGTTCGCAGGGCCTATCAGTCTCTTCGGGGCTTGGCAACCCCGATCCCATGCAACCCCCGAGATTGTATAGGTCGGCTTTACAACCGCCTAAACCAGGACTATCAGCCGATGCACGCCCTATGCCGCTTCTTTTTGGAGCAGAGCGGACCATCTCATCGGGTCGGAGATCGGACGATGATCCCCTTCTTGGTTGACATGGCCCAGCTCTACGAACTCTTCGTTGCCGAATGGCTGAAGGCTCACCTGCGGTCGGATTTTGCGGTAAAATCCCACGAGAAAGTTGTCATAGGTAAGGAGGGAAGGATCAAATTCGACATCGATCTTGTGGTCTACGATAGAGACTCCCAGAAGGCGCTTTTCGTCCTCGACACCAAATACAAAGCACCGGACCATCCAGGAAACGACGACATCAGCCAAGTGGTAACATACGCAACCACTAAGGAATGCGATGAGGCAATACTGATCTATCCCAAACCCCTGAACCTAGATGAAAGGATCGGGAAAATAAGGGTTCGCAGCCTGACCTTCTCCTTGGATGGCGATCTCGAACAGGCTGGCCGCAAGTTTCTGGAGGACCTATTTTCAGGCGAAGATAGGTGAGGCGGAGAGCTCCACTTTCTGGACGAAGGTCACTTCAGCCATCGGAACTTCTTCTCGACTCTGGCCACCGCGTTATCCAACAAAATTACTCTCTGGGCCTTGTGCCGCCCGGTTTTTACTATGACGAACGGGTCGCTGATCTTCCTCGCCTCGGCGATTATCTTTGACCCTCTGATGGTGTCTCCCTCCTCATATCCTTCCATCAGACGACCCCCAGCCGCCCCTCTCTCCGAAGCTCATCAGTTATCTGACAGACGAGGTCATAGTCCAGCTCCAGATCTTCGCTGGCGTCGGAGGGGTAGGCTTCGCCCCTGGACTGGAAGTATCCCGTAACCTCTTTCTTCGCGGTCTCGTAATCCACATCCCGATATTTGATCACCTTGATGGACGCGAGCTTATCTCTTATGGCATCTCTCACAAAATCGGATGCGTTTAGATAGACCCCAGCGTCCACCAATCGTTGGATCTGCTCAAACTCGGTGGGGGGTATCTTCGAGCCCATTACGTGGCCCTTTGATCTCGAAGCAACCATGTGGCGTTAAATTTGGTTTAATATGTTAAAAAGATTCTGGCCGCATTTTCACCGGGCTCGTCTTTACAACCGTGCCATATCTAGCCAAGTCTCGTCCCTGTATCGCTTCATAAAGCATCGATCAATTTCGCTCGCATCGCCGAAAAAAAGGCTCGCAAGAGGTGGAGATCAGCACCGCCGCGGCCCGCCCCTCTTCTTCTTCCTCCTCTTCTCAGGCTCGCGGTTCCGGTAGCGGACCAGGTGCCAGTTGTCGATCTCCCAGAGGTCGAGGGCCCGCTCCTCCTCCTTGAGGTAGCCCCGCGCCCTCTCCATCAGCTCGTCCCAGTCGACCTCGTGGCCGTCGAACTCTGGCCCCTCGACGCAGGCGAGCTTCGTCTCCCCATCGATGTTGACGCGGCATGCCCCGCACATCCCAGTCCCGTCGATCATTATCGGCATCAGGCTCACCCTCGTCTCGACGCCGAAGGATTCAGAGACCCGCGAGCAGGTCGCCATCATGAAGGTGCAGCCGATGAGGTATATCCTGTCTATCCTCTCGGATCCGAGAACCTCCCTCAGAGGGTCTTTGGCCCATCGGGCAACGCCCACGGTCTTGTCGCCAGAGGTGATTATCAGCCGATCGGAGACCTCCTCCAGCCGGCCGAGCCAGAATAGATGCTCGCCCTTCAAAGCCTCTGCGATGCAGATCACCCGATTTTTCGCCTTCTTCAGGGCTTTTGCGAGGGCGTAGGCGGGTCCCGCGCCGAAGCAGCCGCTGACGACGACGACGGTCCCGAAGTGCCCGACCTCGGCGGGTTTTCCCAGGGGGCCCGCAAGGTTTGCAAGCCGCTGCCCCGGCTCCATGAGGCCGAGCTTCTTTGTGGAGAGGCCAAGCTCCTGGAAGACGAGGGTCACCGTTCCCTTCTCGCGATCCCAGTCGGCAACGCTCATGGGTATCCTCTCCCCCTCCTCGTCAACCCTTAAGATCATGAACTGGCCCGGCTGAATCTTCTCGGCGATCTCAGGCGCCCGGATCTCCATCAGCTTGAAGCCGGGCGCGATCGTCTCTTTTAGCACGATCTCGTTTGCGACAGAGCCGACGGACCTTTCGCAAATGGTTTCTTCCATGAGGGTTCACTCACCTTCACGATGCGGACCGCTCGGAACTCCAAGACCGATCCAGCTTTTAATCGCATCCCGTTTTCTTCCCAAACGGTTTCGGGTACCAAAACGGGCTTTTTTCGATCATCGCGGTCATATCCTCGCTCAATTAGATGGTTGAAATAGTTTGCCCAACCGTTCGCGCAATCTAAATATCGAGTGATATCCGGTCGTTGAGAGGTGAACAACCTCGTTTTTCAAACAAAGATGCTATTCAAATAACCGGATCAAAATCGGATGGCTCCGACTGACTAATCGACTAGTTGCTTAAAGAATATACAAGAAAACTCGAAGCCCGGCCAGCCAAAAATGGTGCCTGGTGGATCCTGGTCGCCCCCCGAACCCAGCGATGCGAGCGGCATTCTCCCTGCCGGCCAGGGCCGAGCCCTGCGGGTTTGCAGCCCTCGGTAAAATGAAAATTACAAATTCTCGGGCTTCGACATAGTTTAAACGAATAGGTTCATAAATAAGCCTAATAGAATTTACCATCATAACAAGAGATTTGACTATTTAAAAAGAGGTGTTTCAAAGTGCTAAAACCCTTGATCTTTGGACTGGCGTTGGCGTTCCTGGCGCTGATGGCGGCGGACCCTGCCGGTGCCGCTGACTATGAGGTGGCAGAGTACACCATCGCCGATCCCACGGGAGACTGGGGCTTTCCCACCCCCTATGCCCACTACTCGCGGGGCCCCGGATACGTGCGGATGAGCTTCGTCTTCGACACCCTCGTCTGGAAGGACGACGAAGGTTACCTTCCGGCCCTGGCCGAGGACTGGCAGCGGATCGATGACGAGAACGCCTACCTCTTCGACCTGAGAGACGACGTCACCTGGCATGACGGCGAGAAGTTCACCGCCGACGACGTCGTCTTCACCGTCGATTACATCAAAGACCACCCCTACCAGTGGGTTGACTCCGGCATAATCGATCGGGCTGAGGCCGCCGGCGACTACAGCGTGAAGCTCTATCTGTCCGAGCCCTACGCGCCCTTCATGGACCTCGTCGCCTGCACCCTTCCGATCCTTCCAGAGCACGTCTGGGACGGCGTCTCCGACCCTGCGAACTTCAGGGACGATGAGGCCCTGGTGGGGACCGGCCCCTACAGGCTCCTCGACTACGACAGGGCCCAGGGAACTTACCTCTACCAGGCCTACGACGCCTACTATGCGGGAGCCCCGAAGGTCGGAAGGATAATCTTCGTCAAGATGAGCGACCAGACCGCCCCCGCCGCCCTGAAGCAGGGTTCAGTGGACGCGGCCTCCGTCCCTCCCGAGGCCGTATTACAGCTGGAGGGCGCGGGGCTTGAGATCATTGAGGGCGCCTACGACTGGAACGCGAAACTGATGATCAACCACCAGAAGGAGCCCTTCTCCGATCCCGAGTTCAGGCGGGCTCTCGCCTATGCCATCGACCGCGAGACCCTGGTGGACGTGACCCAGCGCGGCCAGGCTCTGGTCGGTAATCCCGGACTGGTCCCCCCTGACAGCGACTGGTACAACTCCAACGTCGATCAGTACGAGTACGATCCTGACCAGGCAAGGGACATGATCGCTGATCTCGGATACGAGGGCGAAGAGGTGGAGGTCCTGGTGGCCGAGCGCGGAACCGTTGGCTGGCCTGGCTCCCGGGTGGCTGAGCTCGTCGAGGAGCAGCTGGAGGACGCAGGCCTTGACGTCACTCTTCGGTCGCTGGACGGAGCCACCCTCGACACCAAGGTGCAGGAGTGGGACTTCGACCTCGCCCTCCTCGGCCACGGCGGCCTGGGTGCAGACCCCGACTACCTGAGGAGGATGACCCTCGACGACACCTTCAACAGCGCGCGGTATTATGAGGACGGCGAGCTCGTCGACCTTCTCGAGGAGCAGCAAAGCGAGATGGACGAGGACGACCGGGCCGACATGATCGACGATGCCCAGGACCTTTACGCCGATACCCTTCCGGCCCTAACCCTCTACTACCCCAACTGGTACTGGGCCCACAACGACGAGGTAGACCTCCGCTACACCAGGGGCGGTATCGCCATTGGGGTTCCGATACCTCTGAACAAGATGGCCTTCCTTTAGGCGGGAAGGAACGGACCGCGGCCAAAAATATGATGCCTCAATCTATGGGGCATCATCGATTATTTTTCATAAACCAAATCCTCAAACCGCATCCTCAGAGGATAATTACTT
>CAZNGI010000116.1:0-7279 GCA_964572505.1 uncultured Methanotrichaceae archaeon
GATCATGGCAATGTAGGGGGTAAATCCGAGATGAATAAGATCAAGGTTGTGCTGGCCTTTTTTGCGGTTCTCTCGACCGCGTCTCTGGGCGGAGCCATATGGTTTCCCTTCGTTCCGCTCAGCGATCACACCATGGCCAAAGAAGTGAACGCCAACTGGAACCCGGTCTACAGGACCTATTCCTTTTCGCCCCAGGACGACCAGGCCGTCTCCTGGATCAGGTTCGCAAGGGACCTCAAGCCTCACGAGATGGAGTGGAGATGGTACGCGCCGAACGGACAGCTTTACGCCCGGTCCTTCGCGGTGGTCCCGCCAAAGGACTTCACCAGCGGCGACTGGGAAGGGAAAGCCTGGAGCGGCATCCAAATCCGGGGCTGCGACGCCGAAAAGATGCAAGGAACCTGGAGGGTGGACATCCACAGAGACTGGAAGAAGGTCACGTCCGAATGGTTCAACATCGGCGGCCAGTACGTCTCATGTTAGCCTTTTTAGGCTGACAATTTCCACAGATCCAGCCGATCGCCCCAGATGTATTAGCTCTTGCTTCGTCTCGGAACAGAAACTTTAAAGTATATCGTCTCAAATGGCACTTTTATCTCAGTTTTCGGGATCCGAAGGGGATGATCTGCGGGGCCTCCAGCTTCGCAAAAGTTGGAAGCGATGATCTCATCGATCATCCGGATCAGTCGGCGCGACGACCGGAACGGGATGGATCACCGAGAAGTTGGGGATTTTAAGATGATAATATCCGTAGCCAGCGGGAAGGGCGGCACCGGGAAAACCCTTGTTACGACCAACATGGCAACTTCCATCGGAGAGGTGGAGCTTGTGGACTGCGACGTGGAGGAGCCAAACTCATACCTCTTCTTCCCCGACCGGGAGGAAGAGGCGAGCTTTCACTGCACCGTGACGATTCCGGTGATAGATGAGGATAAGTGCACCAGGTGCGGCAGATGCTCACAGTTCTGCGCCTACAACGCTCTTGCGGTCTTTCCCGAGCAGGTCCTCCTCTTCAAGGAGCTGTGCCACGGCTGCGGCGGATGCGCCCTGGTCTGCCCGGAAGGGGCGATCTCCGAGGGGACCCGGCCCATTGGCAAGATCCACAGGGCGAGGTCCGGAGACGTCAGTCTTCTCTGGGGCGAGCTGAACGTGGGCGAGCCGATGGCAACGCCTCTGATAAGGTCGGTGAAGGCAGAGGCGAAGGGCGATCTCGTCCTGATCGACTCGCCCCCGGGAACCGCCTGTCCCGTGATCGAGGCGGTCCGAGGAAGCGACTTCTGCCTCTTGGTCACCGAGCCCACGCCCTTTGGCCTCTACGACCTATCGATCGCGGTCCAGGTGTTGAGGGATATGGAGATCCCCTGTGGCGTGGTGGTGAACAGGAGCGGCATCGGCGACCAAGGGGTTTACACCTACTGCGAGAAGGAGGAGATACCGATACTCCTGGAGATCCCCATGAAGAGGAAGATCGCGGAGCTCTACTCCCGAGGGATCCTCTTCTCCGAGGTTATGACCGAATGGCAGGAGAGGTTCGTGGACCTTCTCGGAAAAGTCGAGGAGGTGATCAAATGAAGCAGCTTGTCGTCATCAGCGGCAAGGGCGGCACCGGCAAGACGACGATGGCCGCGTCTCTCGCCTCCCTCGCCAAAGGAGAGATGGTGGTGGCGGACTGCGACGTCGACGCTCCTGACCTCCACCTGATCCTCAAGCCGAAGATCCTAGAAACGCACGACTTTTTGGGGCTGAAGATCGCCAAGATTGATCCTGAGAAGTGCACAAAGTGTGGCGAGTGCGAGAAGGCTTGCAGGTTCGATGCCATCTCCGACTTTCAAGTGGACCCCCGCAGCTGTGAGGGGTGCAAAGTCTGCACCCTGGTCTGCCCCTCGGAGGCGGTCACAATGATCGAAACGGTCTCGGGCCACGCCTACGTCTCCGGGACGAGGTACGGGACGATGGTTCACGCTGACCTATTTCCGGGCGAAGAGGCGAGCGGAAAACTGGTGACGATGGTGAGAGAGCTCGCCTTGAAGGTCGCCGAAAGGGAGAAAAAAGATCTCGTCCTGATCGACGGGTCACCGGGGATCGGATGTCCCGTAATCGCCTCCATCACCGGAACCGACATCGCCCTCGTCATGACCGAGCCCTCCATCTCGGGGGCTCACGACCTCGAGAGGATCCTCGGCGTCACGAAGCACTTCGGAGTAAAAGCCCTCGTCTGCGTCAACAAGTACGACCTGAACGTCGAGATGACAGGGGAGATCGAGGACCTGTGCCGCGAGATGGGCGTCGACGTCGTTGGAAAGCTGCCCTTCGACCCAGGGGTGGTCGAGGCTATGATCTCGGGAGCTACCCTAGTCGAAGTCGAGGGTCCCGTCGGCGAGGCCATAAGGTCGGTTTGGGACCGGATCAGAGCAAAACTATGAAGGCGCTCCGAGACCGTTCCACAGGCGACCGACCTTCTTCTCCAGTCTATCACGAGTAGAGCCTGAAAGTGAGGGTGGAGACCTCGCCCTCGGGATCGTGCTCGACCCCCTCCAGGGCGGCTAGGATGTGGGCGGTCTTGTGAAGCCCCGCCACGATCAGCCCGCCGATGGGGCAGAGGGGGTGAAGAAGCCCCGTCTCGATCTGCCTGTCGCTGGCGGGAGCAAAAAAGCAGTCTCTGATGGTGACGACGAGCTGGCCGTCCCTCTCCTCGAAGGAGCTTTCTCCGATCACCCCCGAGTCCCTGAGGGTCTTCATGAAGCATCCGATCTTCTCCTCCCTCGTCTCGAAGTTCGGCATGTCGCACTCTTTGAACTGCTCCATCTCCTCCCAGAGCTTGGTTCCGATGGCGACGCTCATGATCATGAGGCCGCCGGACCCCTGAGTCGCCTGGATCGCCTCGGCGGTGGTGGATACGAATGTCATGATGAACTTTCTGAGGTCCTCGCAGAAAGTGGTGGGCTTCTCATCATTTTCCATGAGGTCTACTTCTCGGAAAAACGTTATAAATTTGCCGACCTATCCCCCTTCGGGTGTTGAGACTTGAACGAGCTCGAATTTGGCGGAAAGACGAAGGAGCCCGACGTGAGAATGCTCCACGACATGGACGACGTCCTCTACGATCACGAGTGGGCGAAGGGTGCTGAGAACCTGGAGCTCTACTACATGTACAGGGACCTTTTCCTCAGCAGGAGGGATGGCGACCTCTTCAAAGAGCAGGGGATCAGGTACGACATCACCATCATCCCGCCCCTGGTGCTGGGGTGCGAGTACGTCAAGACCGCGGGCCACTACCATCCTCGGGTCCCGGGCGAGGAAGTCACCTACCCCGAGGTCTACGAGGTCCTGGAGGGGGAGGCGACCTACCTCCTCCAGAGGGAGGACTTGAGCGACGTCGTGGTGGTGAGGGCAAGGGCCGGTGACAAGGTGGTGGTCCCGCCAGGTTACGGCCACATCACCATAAACGAGTCCAATAAGAGGCTTAAGATGGCAAACTTCGTCGCAAGAGAGTTCTCGTCGATCTACGATCCGATAAAGGAGCGGGGTGGAGGAGCCTACTTCCTGATCGACGAGGGGTTCGTCGAGAACCCCCGATGTGAGGAGGCGGCCCCTCTGAGGGAGATCGAGGTTCCGAAGGTGAAGGCCCTCGGCCTCTCGCGGAACCGGGAGATCTACCCAGTCGGAAGGGAGAGGGGGAAGCTCGACTGGCTCGTCCGGCCCCAGGATTACATGGATATCTTCGAGGGGTTTCTGGACTGATGGAGGAGGAAGCTTTGAACGGCTCCACGGCTACGAAAGATGCGAAAAATACGAAGAGCAGCGGCCGGTTCAGGGCCTACTGGGAGCTGCTCCGCCCGCCTCTTGCGCCGATGGACATCGCCCTTCCTGGGGCGACGGCGCTCCTTGCGGTCTACGCCACGACTGGGGGTCTCCCCGCCATTTTTCCCTTCGCCATCGCAACGCTTGGAGCGTACGTAGCCATAACCAGCTCTTACGTCTTCAACGACTGCTGCGACATCGACGTCGACGCCGTCGGGATGCCTGACCGGCCCCTTCCCTCGTCCCAGGTTAGCAAGGAATCGGCCCTCGCCTATTCGGGACTTTTATTCGGGATTGCAGCTCTCGTCGCCCTCTACCTCAACCCCGAGAGCCTCGTCGCCCTGATCACGGCGACCTTGATCATGGCCGTCTACTCGAAGTGGGCGAAGAGGAGCACCCCATTCTCCTGGGCGTTCGTGGGGCTCGCCTACGGGGTCGTCCCGGTGGGCGTATGGCTGGCGATGGCTCCGGCGGGCATTCTAAAAGTAGGACCCGGCCTTCACGAGGGGGCCCTGATCCTCGGCGCCATGATCTGCATCACCGACTGGGGGTTCACCAACTGCGACGCCTCAAGAGACGTCGAGGGCGACCGAAAAGAGGGGATTCCCACATTTCCCGTCACCTACGGCATTCCAAAAACATCGAAGCTCGTCGCCGCAACCTGGGTTCTCGGGGTGGCTCTCTCAATCGCCCTCGGGATCGTCACCGGCCTTGGGCCCATCTACTTCGCCGCAGCTCTTGCGGCCGGAGTCTGGATGGTCGCCCAGACCATCGACTTCATCCGAAAGCCGACGGCGGAGCGGGGAGAGGGGATCTTCTACCAGGGCGCAAACTATCGGGCGGTCCTCTTCGCAGCCCTGATCATCGACGTCCTCCTCCGGGCGACTGTGGCGGGGTACCCAGGAGCGTTCGGCTGAGAAAAAGGACGGGATGAAAGGAGAAGCGAGCTGGAAGGAAAGACGAGATGGAGGTTGGCGGCATGGCGGGCCGCCTTCAAGCCCACGAATTTAGATCGCCGAAAATCGGCTTGATCACTTCAGCACCCAGCTCAATTGCCCGCTCGCCTCTTTTGGCAGGATGCCCCGGATCGGCCCGAGGCTGGTGGCGACCTCGGCGCTGAGGTGGAGGCTCGCCCTCGCCGCGGAGGTTCCCGCTGGCAGCTCCAGAATGGCGTAGACGAGCTGGCTTCCGACGAGAGGATGGGCAGGACCGGAGACGAAGACCCAGCGGGCGATACTCTCGCCGATCCCGTCGGCGACGATCACCGGGACCTCCTGGTGGAGGTCGATGGTCGTCTCGGCCTGGGCGAGGGAGGCGAACTTGAAGTCAAGGCCGACGGTCGCTTTGAAGGTGCCGGTCTTCTCCTCTGTCGTAACCTTGGGCAAGAGGTCGAAGACGACCGGAGCGCCTCCCCCATTTTCTGCCTCCAGGCTCACCATCAACTCCGCCCGGCGCACGACCTTTCTCCCCTGGGGCCTCAAAGAGAAGGCGAAGCGTGCAAGGCCGTAGCGTTTCCCTCCCGATGGCTGTGTCCACTTCTCGCCCAGGATCGCCTCGCCGTCCCACCAGACCGGCCTTCCGATGCTGACCGTGGGCAGCTTTTCGCCAGGCGGCGCGAAAACCCCTTTTGGCGGGGCGAGCACGCCCTCCCAGGCAGGCTCGACCGGGAATCGGGCTTCGTCGATCTGCATTTTTCTCACCTCTTTCTATCCTCGTGACTCCATGTCTTGCTCGATCTTGGCGATGAGCTCTCTTGTATCCTGTATATCTGCCGCCGCGCTCTCGCCGTAGGTCTCGTAGTTTCGAAGGGCCGCCTCGGCATAGTCCAGAGCATCCGAGAATCGGCCTGCTACTTCCAGGGTGAGGGCGACGTTGTAGCGATACATGCCAGCCAGGTAGAGTTCGCCCATGATCTCGCAGTAGCGGATTGCATCGCGATAGTGGACGAGAGCCTGGCCGATGTCATCTGCATAACGGTAAACGTTGCCTAGCGCGTTATGCACCGTCGCCAGATCGTGTACAGAGTTTGGAGGAATAAGTTTCAGGGCCTTCTGGTAGGACTGGTGAGCATCGTTGAGGTGGCGGAGCAGATCCTCTGGAGGCTTCCGAGCTGCACGTGCCTCCTCGAAACGTTCACTGGTAACATGTCCCAACGAAGCCCAGCACTTTCCTTGGCCCGGCAAGTCACGCTCATCACGGAGCTCCAAGCTGCGCCTGAGCCAGCGGTCTGCCTGATCCAGATCACGAATCTCGGCAAGCTCCCAGTACGCATTTCCGAGGTTCGCGGCAACGTTTGAAGCTCCCGCCTTTTCGCCGATCCTCTCCAAAAGCCTGAGCGACTCTTCGTATAACTCCACACACTCTGCTTGGCCCTGCTCTCGCTGTATATGGCCCAGCCCTTCGAGGGAAACGGCCAGCGTTCTTACGAGGCTGCGTTCATAGCCGCCCAGCTCCTCTGGCGATTTTGTCAGGGCATCGGCAGCTAGCCGGCGGTCCAATTCCACACAAACGCTTTGCAGCCGCATGGCCTCCGCCCACTGGCGCATCTCACGAGCGATCCGGACCCGATAACCCGTTACCAGGCTCCAGTTATACTCAAGGCCCGAAAGCGGCCCGTCTGTTTCAGTGTCGACGAAATACGGCACGATCTCCTCCACGAGCCGCCTCCACTCCGCCCTCCGGCCGGTCTGATCGTAGAGACGAGCGAGCCCCTGCATGGCGCTAATTACCGGGTCCATCCAGTCGCGTTCGAGCGCCAGCCCCCTCGCGTGAAGGAGGTTTCGTTCCTCTGCTGCGAGGGCGCTGATCACGTCCCTGTTGCCGTGTTCGTACTGGTACCAGTAGTAGTCTCCCAAGTATCCCATGGCACCCATGAAGGCCCTGGCTGGCCCCTCATCAGATGGATAACGTTCCTCGAAGAGACTTCTGAAGTACCAGGGGAGAGCTGGGTGGACCGAGTAGTACCCGCCGCCGTGGGTGCTGAGCAGCCCGACCTCAGCGGCCCTGTCGAAAAGCGAGATCCAGTAATCCCTGGTAAGACCGCGAACCTCTGGCAGGGACCACCCCGCTTCAGGGTTGCCCATCAATTGTAATACCTCTACATTCACAAAGCCCTGGAAGAAGTGGAGTAAAGCGAGCCTTTTCAGCCCCTCTTCGTTGAAGGCGTGCTCAAAACCGTAGCGAAGCGAGGCTCCCAGGGACTTGGAACGCCCCTCCCTCTCGTCCTCCTCGATCTCAGCGGTGCCTGCCTGAAGCTCCTCAACGAAGCCCTCGATCTCTTCTTTCGTCTTGCGCTCGTCCCTTAGAGCCTGACTCACCAGCACCGTTATTGTCAGGGGGTTTCCTTGCGTGAACCTAAGAAGCAGCGTCCAGTCTTCCACGTCCATGAACCTGCGGCCACGCCTCTCGGCAACGGCCCTGGCAAGCTCCACCCTCTCCTGCATCGGCATCGGCGGGACCAGTATTCGGGCGGGAAGGT
>CAZNGI010000117.1:0-7193 GCA_964572505.1 uncultured Methanotrichaceae archaeon
CTCAGACCTCAGCCCTTCTCGACCGGTTGCGCGAATCTCGCGCCCCTTTGCCAGACGGGCGAACTCCCACAATACCAGCCGGATATTTAAACGTTGTGGCATGGTGGTGGGCCAGGTAAACGTCAAGTCCAGAGTCTTCGCGTTGATTATTAATACCAACAGAGAGATTCGACCAGGATCAAAGGGCGAAAATGTGAAATCAGAGGGTTTTTGGAGGCTTTTTATGAATTTCACTTTAACGGAGAAGATTTTGAGGGATCACCTCGTCGACAGGTCTTACGAGCCAGGAAAGGAGATCGGAATAAGGATAGATCAGACCCTGACTCAGGACGCCACGGGGACGATGGCATACCTCCAGTTCGAGTCGATGAGCCTCTCCAAGATAGAGACGGAGCTTTCGGTATCCTACGTGGACCACAACACCGTCCAGGTGGGGTTCGAGAACGCCGACGACCACCGATATCTCCAGACGATCGCAGAGAAGTACGGAATCCACTTCTCTAGGCCCGGAAACGGCATCTGTCACCAGGTACACCTGGAGAGGTTCGGCCGGCCCGGAAAAACCCTCCTCGGGTCGGACAGCCACACCCCTACCTGCGGGGGCCTGGGCATGATAGCAATAGGAGCTGGCGGGCTCGACGTCGCGGTGGCCATGGGCGGCGGAGCTTACTACCTTACCTGCCCTAAAGTGATCAAAGTCAACCTGGAGGGAAAGCTCCCTGACTGGGTGACGGCCAAGGACGTAATCCTGAAGGTGCTGGACGAGCTGACCACCAAGGGGAACGTGGGGTGCGTCTGCGAGTACGGAGGCGAGGGCGCAGGCGCGCTCACAGTCCCGGAGAGGGCCACCATAACCAACATGGGCGCGGAGACGGGGGTGACCACATCCCTATTTCCCAGCGACGAGGAGACCCGGAAGTTCCTCGCGGCGCAGGTGAGGGAGGGCCAGTGGATCCCCCTGGAAGCCGACGAGAACGCGGAGTACGATCGCGAATTGGATATCGACCTCTCAGATCTGGAACCTTTGATGGCGGCCCCTCACAGCCCGGGGAACGTCGTCCCGGTCAGCGACCTTGAGGGCACGGCCGTCGACCAGGTGATGATAGGGTCCTGCACCAACTCCTCCTACGTGGACCTGATGACCGTCGCGGGGATGCTGAAGGGACGCCGCCTGGTTCCCGGGGTCTCCCTGGGGGTGGCTCCGGGATCTAGACAGGTCCTCCAGATGATCACTGAGAACGGAGCCCTGAGCGACCTTCTCGCCTTCGGCGCGAGGATCCTGGAGTCTGCCTGCGGCTTTTGCATAGGAAACAGTATGTCCCCCAAGACCGACTCGATCTCCATCAGAACCAGCAACCGAAACTTCAAGGGAAGATCGGGAACTGCAAACGCCAACGTGTACCTGGCAAGCCCCGCGGTGGCGGCGGCGGCGGCCCTCAAGGGCGAGATCGTCGACCCGAAAAACCTGGATATGGAGTTTCCAAGGATCAGGATGCCGGAACGCTTCACCATCGACGACAGCATGATCATCCCACCCTTGCCGGAAGGGGAGAGAGCGAGAGGATCGATCTATCGCGGCCCGAACATCGGCGCGCCCCCCACCAACGACCCCATGCCGGAGGACCTTCGCGGACGGATCGCCATCAAGGTGGATGACTACGTCACCACCGACCACATCATGCCCGCGGGCTCCCGCCTGAAGTACAGATCGAACGTGCCCAAGTACTCAGAGTTCGTCTTTGAGCCCCTGGACCCCGAGTTCAGCAAAAGGGCGGCCGAGCAGAGGGACCAGGGCATCCACAACCTGATCGCAGCCGGGGCGAGCTACGGCCAGGGATCCTCAAGAGAGCACGCCGCCCTCTGTCCCATGTACCTGGGGGTCAAGACGGTGATGGCGAAGTCGATAGAACGGATCCACGCCGCAAACCTGGTCAACTTCGGGATCGTGCCCTTCACCTTCGTTGCGGAATCCGATTACGATTCCCTGAAAAAGGACGACGAGGTGGAGATCCCCGGCATCAGAGCGGCTATCGAAAGGGGCGACGAGGTGATCGAAGCCTTTGACAGAACCGCGGGAAAGAGGGTCCTGCTGAAGACTCAGCTGAGCAAGCGCCAGAGGGAGATGCTCATCGCCGGAGGGCTTCTTCCCTACACGGTCCGGAAAAAGAGGTGAAATGAAAAGATCGTCGGCCTGTGCGCTTCACAGGCTGAACTTATTTGTTATTTCCTGGGTCAAAAACTGCCTGTTCCTCTGCACAAGGTTCTGGGTGGTCAAGTTTCCCTGCTTGAGGGAGGAGCCTTCAAGGGGCATGGGTGAAGAATAACGCCAGGTGCTGCCCGCGGCGAAATCGTATCTCGGGCTCGCGGCTCCAGCGGCCCACGTCGTTCCATCGCCGAAAGAGGACGTGGAGACGTTGAAGGGGAAGTTTGTCATCCAGAAGAACATAGTATTTTCGACGTCCACTATCGGTCCGGCCAGGATGGGTGCCATGGGGGTCCTGTCGGGGTTTGAGATGTAAGACGACCAGTACATGTCGGCGTAATCTTCGAACCGAGCGTCGTCCATCGAGCTCTTAACCTGGTCTTCTCCCATGAGGAACGTATCCTGGGTCGTGGTATAGCCGGCTGCCGCCGCAGAGCCCACGAGGCAGACCAGCATGATCATAACTGCGCATTTCAAGGTTTGTCACCACCAATTTTTATCAAAATCGCGATGCGACACTCCCTGATCAGTACCAACCTATTTATGCCTTATCTGCAGTGAGATGGGGCCATGCCAGATTGTTTTGAAATTCTGAACAAAGATCTGGCAGGTCGGATCGGCAGGCTTCGAACGCCTCACGGCGTCGTCGAGACCCCTGCGCTGATGCCCGTGGTCAACCCCCACCTCAGGCTGATCGAACCTGCCGATCTGAAGAGGATGGGTGCCGAGATCCTAATCACCAACAGCTACATCATTAACCAGGATCCGGAGCTCAACGAGCTCGCCGCGAAAAGGGGCGTCCACAAGCTTCTGGGGTTCGATGGGCCGATCATGACCGACTCGGGGGCCTTTCAGCTCTCAGTCTACGGCGACATCGAGGTTCTACCCCTGGAGATCCTCGGGTTCCAAAGGTCGATAGGCTCCGACATCTGCGTCCCCCTGGACATACCGACGCCGCCGGACGTCTCCAGATCCAGGGCCGAGTCGGAGCTTTCAGAGACCGAACGAAGGCTCTCCGAGGCGCGCGAGTTTTGGGACGATGGCGGCCCGCTCCTGGCGGGGCCGATCCAGGGGTCGACCTATCCCGACCTCAGGTTTGGGGCGGCCAAAAGAATCAAAGAGATCGGGTTCGACGTCTGCCCCATCGGAGCCGTCGTCCCTCTGATGGAGGCCTACAGGTTCGGGGACCTGGTGGATGTGGTCGCCGCCTCCAAGAAGGGGCTTGGTCCGGCCTCTCCGGTCCACCTCTTCGGCGCGGGCCACCCCATGATGTTCGCCCTCGCCGCGACCCTGGGCTGCGACCTCTTCGACTCTGCCGCCTACGCCCTCTACGCTAGGCAAGGCCGCTACCTCACCACGAGCGGGACCCTCCACCTGGAGGATCTGAAGTACCTGCCCTGCTGCTGCGACGTCTGCAGAAACCGGTCGCCAGAGGATCTGGCACGGGACCCTGACAAGATCGAGCTTCTCGCCCGCCACAACCTCTTCGTCTCCCTGGCGGAGATCCGGCAAATCAGACAGAGCATCTGGGAGGGGAGACTCTGGGAGCTGGTCGAGAGGAGGTGCAGGTCTCATCCAAGGATTTTGGACGGCCTGAGAGCTCTCGCATCTCACGCCAGCTGGATCGAGAGGCTGGACCCCGCCTCCAGGTCGACCTGCTTTTATCTCGGTCCGGAGTCGGCGAAAAGGCCCGAGGTCGTAAGATATGGGTCGCGAATCAATCGGATCGAGCTCACCGGCAGGGTTCTGGTGGCTGAACCCGGCGTCGAGGAGGAGGGGTTCGACCACGTCCTCTGGTTCAAGCCCCCTTTCGGCCCCTACCCGAAGGAGCTGGCCGAAACCGCGCCCCTCAACACCGAGGTCCCGGCGGCGGCGGACGATGCCGGAATCGCTCAGGCCCTGGCGAACCTCAAGAGGTTGATGGTGGCAAACCCCGGGGCGACCTTTGACCTGAGGCTGAAGGACATGCCTCAAGGCGAATCGGCCTTCGAAGAGGGGGGAAGAAGATGACCAGATACTTCGAGGTGACGAACCGCGACGGCCCTGCGAGAATCGGACGGCTCCGTCTCGAAGAGACGATCGAGACACCCGTCATCATATCCAAGGACGAAATCCAATCAACGGGCCCGATCTGGGCCTTCTCATCCATAGACGAAGCTCTGGAGACCGGCGCGATGCTGTTCGGAAAGACTGGCAAGATCTTCATCGGCCCCCACGTCGCTGTCCCCCTTCACACCGAGCCGCCCTTCGCGGTGCCCATGATCCCAACGGAGGGCCCTTCGGGCGTCGTCGTCCACCCTCTGGCAAGGGATAAGCCGCCCGCGTCCGACGTCTACGTGATCGGGGCTGCGGGGTCCCTCCGAAACCCGAGGGAGCTGGTGGGTTCGATCCTCAAGATCAGAAACGAGACCCCGCCGGACTCGGCTCTATACTCCCCGGCCCTCGCGACCCCCGCAAACCTCGCCTTTCTGATCTATCTCGGGGTCGACCTGGTCGACGGAACGGGGGTCGTCATCGACGGACTTCTCGGCAGGTACCACCTTCGCGACGGGGTCTGGCCCATCGAAGACCTGAAGGAATTGCCCTGCCGCTGCAGCTTTTGCAGGGCCCTGGAGGAGAGTGGCCCAGACCCGAAGCTGATCGCAGAGCACAACCTCCTGAAGCTGGAGGAGGAGCTACTTCTTGCAAGAGAGATGATTCGAGCCGGGACGATCCGCGAGTATGTGGAGAGGCAGGTCAGGGTGGCGCCGGAGCTGACGGCGGCGTTGAGGCTCCTCGACCAGGAGCACGAATACCTGGAGCGGAGGACGCCCGTCCATAGAAGGAACGTCATGTACGCGAATTCCGCAGAGTCGCTCCAGAGGGTGGAGGTGACAAGGTTCGCCCGACGGGTTTTGGATAGGTACAGGGCTCCGGAAAGCGACGTCCTCCTCCTGTTGCCGTGCTCAGCGAGAAAGCCCTACTCGACATCGAGGTCGCACAGGCTCTTCGCCATGGCCCTCGGCCAGACCAGGCGGAGGCTTCACGAGCTGATCCTCACATCGCCCCTGGCTTTGGTCCCAAGGGAGCTGGAGGAGGTCTATCCCGCCGCCCACTACGACGTGCCCGTCACCGGCAGATGGGACCTGGAGGAGAGGGACTGGCTCACGAAGTGCCTCGACCGATATCTTGAGAGGAATTGCTACAAGAGGATCGTCGCCCACCTGGATGGAGAGCTTCGGGAGATGATGGAGGATCACGGGATCGATGCCGTCTACACCGGAGGCGGGACCGACGAGGAGGCCTTAAAGAGGCTGAAAGAGGCGGTCATCGAGGCGACCCGAGACGCGAGGAGCCTGGAAGGGTACCAGATGCAAAGGTTCAGGGCCCTTTCCGACTACCACTTCGGCCGGGGCGCAAGCGGTGCGCTCCTCGAGGGCGATGTGAGGGTCAAGGGAAGAGAGCTTCAGTCTGCCGAGAGAAAGGCTCTCGCCGCCCTCACCCCCAACGGCACCATCGCCCCCAGCCTGGAGGGCGCAAGGAGGCTTGTGGCCAGGGGCGAGTACATAGTCGAGATCGGCGACTTTCTGCCGAGAGGCGACGTCCTCGCCCCGGGGGTGACCGGCGCCGACGACAGGATCAGGCCCGGCGACGAGGTGATCGTTAGGGGCATAGCCGCCTTCGGGGTGGGGAGGGCGAGGATGAGCGGCTGGGAGATGGTCGAGTCCACCAGGGGGATCGCTGTCGAGCTGCGGCACGTCGAGAAGGTCTGAGGGGTGGGAAAAAATGAAGGAGCTTACCGACGCCCAGAAGGCAGAGTACTTTCGCAAAAGCTACACCTCGGTGGACGGCCTCTGGTTCATGAAGGTCGAGGAGCTGCGCGGCTTTGAGGAGGCCTTGGAGGTCGACCGCCAGGTCTGGTCGATATTCCCAAAGATCCAGGCCCGAACCCTGAGGTCGATGCTAGGCGCCGAGAAGGGAATCGGTGGCTTAGCGCAATGCCTCGCCGCCAAGCACTCCACTGAGGGTTTCGAGTTCGAGGTCGAGACGGCGGGGGACGGCAACAGCCTGAGAATGATAATAACAAAATGCCCCTGGCACGAGCTGATGGCGAAGTCCGGGAGGGTGGCCCTCTCGGAAAGGGTGGGGTCTGCCATCTGCAACGCCGAGTACGAGACCTGGGCCTCGGAGTTCGGCGACGACGATCGGAGGGTATCCTTCTGCCTCGAGTCGCAGATATGCAAGGGGGACGAAACTTGCGCCCTGCGGTTCGAGGAATCGAGGACGCCGTAAATATCCGATTCTGGATCCGGCTGAGAGTCTCGGAAGGTCGAGAGGGAGAAGATCTTCGAGAGGCCAGAATCCGAAGGCTGAAGAATTAGGGCTGAAGGGAGAGGGGCAGGGCCGGAAGTAGGCATATTTTAGGCAGAGGGAGATATGAGACCTGTCCATCATATCTTTGATATATTGACCCTCGCTGTCGCCCCTCTCAGAAATTAATAGTAACGATTAAACATTATAAATTTAACGATCCGAACTCTTTCCGAGCCAGATTTGGAGGGCAGAGGAATACGCCGTCATCAACATCAGGACCCTCCAGAAGGCTGAAGAACCCAAATCCGCGGAACTTGACTACGAGAAAATCGTGGCGAAGGTCGCGAAGGTGGGGGAGGCGTTGCCGGGGCTGGCGGGGTTCATTGTAGGGCGGTAACACCGAAGCATTTTTAGTGGGTTGTGACGGTATCGATCTCCATGTGGGGGGTTAAGACGAAAACAAAGCTCATTTTGGCACTGCTGATGCTGGCGGCGCTGGCGACGTCTGCTGTGGCGGACGAGGTGGACGATCTCATATTGGATCTGAAGTACGGGCAGGCCAATGTCCGGGCGAATGCTGCCTGCTCTCTCGGCTCTATAGGCGATCCCAGAGCGGTCGATCCTCTAATTGCGGCTCTCAAGGACGGGTAGTGCACCAGCAGTGAGTTGATGTTATTATACTATTACGTCCTATCTC
>CAZNGI010000118.1:0-7120 GCA_964572505.1 uncultured Methanotrichaceae archaeon
TTTTTGAGAAAGGTCTCAGGATATCGGCTCAGAGATTCAACATATCCCGGAAAAGTATAAAGCCAAATACCGAAAATTAAGTCGTCATCAGACTATCACGGCTGTGATCTTGCGTGAAAGCGGTTATACTGGCAGCAGGAGAGGGCAGGAGATGTAGACCCCTGACCCAGACGCGGTCCAAGGTCATGCTCTCCGTGAGGAACAGGCCTTTCATGGAGCACGTAATTGGGGCCCTGGCGGCGAAAGGGGTGTGCGACCTGGTGGTTGTGGTGGGCTACCAGAAAGAGCGCATCATGGACTACTTCGGCGACGGCGTCCACTACGGCGTGAAGATAGAGTACGTGGTCCAGGACGAGCAGCTCGGCACCGCCGATGCCTTGAGCAAGGTCAGACCCCACGTCGATGGTCCTATTCTGGTGGTCAACGGCGACAACCTCGTCGACGAGCAGGCCATAGAGGACGTTCTGCTGGCAGAGGGCGAGAACGTAATACTGGCCGCTCTCCGGGAGCACGCTGGAGATTACGGCGTCCTGACCGTGGAGCGGGGAAAGGTGACCAAAATAGTGGAGAAGCCAGGTCGCCCTTGCGCAGGCATCCTCAACACAGGAGTCTACAGGTTCAGCCCGGAGATCTTTGAAGAGCTGCCCAACACGCCGATATCTGAGAGAGGATCTTATGAGCTGACCCAGACCATCGCCCACATGATCGAGGAAGGCCGCGATGTGAGGGCCAAGATAACCAACGGCGTCTGGGCAGACGCCACATTCGCCTGGAACCTCTTGGAGGCAAACAGCAGCGTTCCCGGAATCGGCGAGCCCAAGGCGGAGGGCGAGATCGAGGAGGGAGCTTGGCTCCGAGGCCCAGTTGAGATCGGGCAGGGAAGCGTCGTGAGGTCAGGATCTTACATCGTAGGCCCCGTCTTCATCGGCAAGAACTGTGACCTGGGACCAAACGTGACAGTCCTTCCGACGACCTCCATCGGTGACTCGGTGAAGATCGGATCTCACACCGAGATCAGGAACAGCATAATCATGAACGGCGCGAGAATTGGGGCTGGGACTGTCGTATCAAGCTCGATCTTCGGGGCCAGTTCCAGCTTCGGTGATCATCTGATAACGGAATCGGGTGAATCGGTGGTGCCGATAGAAGACGAGCTTCATCGTGCGGAGTTCGGTGCGGTGGTGGCCGACAACGTGATCGTAGGTGTGAGAGTGCTGATGCATCCAGGGACGATGGTGGGGACTGGATCCAAGATAGGCTCGGGGACCGAGCTTCGTGGATGGATCGAAAGGGGCAGCAGGGTGATCTGAGATGTGCGGCATAGTCGGATATGCGGGCCATGAAAAAGCAGGACCCATCCTTTTCGACACTCTGAAAAGGTTGGAGTACCGCGGATACGACTCTGCAGGTGTGGCGGTAATCTCCAATGGCGAAATTCAGGTCGTCAAATCTGCGGGCAGGATAACAGACCTCGAGAAGGTTTATCGTGACATCGGGTCTCCCGGGGAGAACATGGGCATAGGACACACCAGATGGGCTACCCATGGTCCCCCAACGGCCGTGAACGCCCATCCTCACATCTCTGACGACGTAGCCGTGGTCCACAACGGCATAATCGAGAACTACCTGGGATTGAAAGAGCAGCTTATGGGGCAGGGGTTCGAGTTCAGGTCCGAGACAGATACCGAGGTCTTAGCTCACCTGATCGGATCTTGCTACAGAGGGGACCTGGCAGAGGCGGTCGCGTCGGCGGTCTCCCTGGTGGAGGGGTCCTTCGCGATTGCGGTCCTGGCCAAGGGCTCGCCACGCCTCGTTTGTGCCAGGAAGGAAAGCCCGCTGGTGATCGGCGTTGGCAAAGGTGCAAACTACGTGGCTTCCGACGTCTCCGCCCTTCTTCCCTATACCCGGAATGTCATCCGGATGAACGATGGTGAGATCGCCATAATCGATGCCGAGACCGTAACTCTAAGAGATATTGCTGGAAAATCGCTGCCCTTCGAGCTGGAGGAGGTGGACTGGGATGTCGACGCCGCCGAGAAAGCGGGGTACCCCCACTTCATGCTGAAGGAGATTCACGAGCAGCCCAGGGCGATCCAGGAGACTTTCGCATCCAGGACCTCAGAGATCGACGGCGATGTGCGGATGGAGATAGGCCTCACAAACGAGGAAATAAGGGCGCTTGACCGGGTCTCGATCATCGCCTGTGGTACCTCTTACCATGCTGGCCTCCTGGCCAAGTATCTATATCCTAAAGCCGCAGGCCTCCCGGTCGACATCGAGGTGGCCTCGGAGTTCCAGCATATCCTTCTAAAGCCCGGAACCCTCCTGTTGAGCATCACCCAGTCCGGCGAAACCGCCGATACCCTGAATGCCCTGAAGAAGGCCAGCACCTTCGGTGTGAAGCGCCTCGCCATAACCAACGTGGTGGGCAGCACAGTGACCAGGATGGTCGACGGGACGATATACACCCGATGCGGCCCAGAGATCGGAGTCGCAGCCACCAAGACCTTCACAGGCCAGCTGGTGGCCCTGATCCTCCTGGCCATAAAGCTGGGCAGGGCCAGGAATTATCTGAGCTACGAAAATGCCAGAAAGATGCTGGTGGAGCTGACAAGGCTGCCGGGCCAGATCCAGGAGGTGCTGGACGGGCGAGACTCCATACGAGAGATCGCAGAGCAGTATGCCAAAAGCAACCAGTACTTCTTCATCGGTCGGGATTTCCTCTATCCGATCGCCCTGGAAGGAGCCCTCAAGATGAAGGAGATCTCTTACATTCCCGCGGAGGGCTACCCTGCCGGCGAGCTAAAGCACGGTCCCCTCGCCCTGATCACCGATGGTACTCCCGTGGTGGCTCTCGCAACTCACGGCAAGAAGATCCAGGCCAACATCAAGGAGGTGAGGGCAAGGGGCGCAGATGTCATTGCTTTTGCCTCTGAAGGCGATCCCGACATTTCCAAGATCGCCACCACCGTCGTCGAGATCCCGGAGGCGAGGCCCGTATTCTCCTCGGTGCTCTGCACCGTGGCGCTCCAGCTGCTTGCCTACTACACCGCCGATGCGAGAGGGCTGCCAATAGACAAGCCGCGAAACCTGGCGAAGAGCGTGACCGTCGAATGAATGGACACATTTCACCTGGAGAAGCTCAGCTCAAAGCAGTCGAAGACCAGATCAGCATCATCTGGATTCATGAACCTCAGACTCAGGCTCTCGATCTCCTCTTCGGAGAAGAGCCCGTCGTAGACCCCAACTTGAAGCCCTTTCCGTGCCAAAAGCCTTGCCAGGGCGAGGTTTCTGCTGTGGTATAGTCCTTTCACCCCTTTTCGATAAGTTATGCCCTTGAGGCAGATCTTGACCTGGCTCAATGGTTTATCTATCTGTAGACCTTCGAGAACTATCTTCTCCGTCCAGTGCCCTACCATCTCGTCGTTGATCTTCCTTGAGGTCCTCTGCAGCTCTGCAAAGCTGACCTTCTCTCTCTTCTCCATCTCATTGATCAGAAACCAGGGATAGACGGGGATGCAGTGACCACCAACGCCCGTCGACGGAAGATGAATGTGACAGTAATCGTGGTTCGCATAGTCCCTAGCCTCGCCGAAGTCGATGTCGAGTTCTTCTGCGATCTTGAAGATCTCGTTGGCCAAGGCGATGTTGACGTCTCTATAACTGCCCTCGATTATCTTGACGAACTCCGCAACCCTGGAGTTGGACACCCTCTGCAGGTTGGGGATGAACTTTCGGTACAGATCGAAGGCACGACGTCCGCTCTCCTCGTCCACTCCGCCCACTATCTTGGGAAAATTCTTAAGTCGGGATATGCTGTAGCCGGTCATTATCCTTTCCGGAGAATGGGCCAGGTAAAAATCGCCCAGCAAAAGGCCGCTCTCCTCTTCCAGCCACCTTCGGACCATGGTTTCAGTCGTGGTGGGCGGAATAGTCGTCTCCAAAACAACCAGATCCTCCCTCTTAAGAACCTTGCCCACGCTCCGAAAGGCCTCTTCCAGAATCCTGAAGTCCGGATTGTGGTTTTCATCGATGAAAAGGGGCACTACTACTATGAAATTGGTGCACTCTCTGGCGTCCTCGTATCTGGGAGTTGCAACGAGCGTCTTTCCTCCGTGTCTCTTGATCAGCTCGTCCAACCCCACCTCTTCAGGTATCGGATTAACACCCTTGTTGATCTGCTCACACCTTCTCTGGTCGATGTCAACACCAACCACCTCAAGGCCGCTGTCAGCCACCACCGAGGCCAGCGGCAGACCGGCTTTGCCCAACCCAACGATCGCAATCTTCACTCCGATCCATCTCCTTAAAATCTTTCCAGCCGAAACCGAAAAAACTGTGCCGACATTCTATCCATTCTGCTCTGCGATCTTCAGGTTGAGAACCGCCTGATCGGGGGTGACCGGAAACTGCCTTCCCTCTTTGACGCAATCGATGAAGGTTTTCAGCTCCACTTTCAGGGGTTCAACCTTGTTGACCTGCACCTTCTCGATGATGTTCTCCTGAGCATATCGGGTGTTCTCCACCTCGTACTTCTCTGGCTTTCTGTAGATGTACAGCTCCTGGTTCATGAAGTCGCCATCGATGGTGATCCCCTCTTCTTCGACGTGAATCTTCCTTATCTTCCGGCAGGCGAGCCTGCTCGCAGATAGCGAGACCACACAGTCGTCGAACCTGGCGATCATCTTTCGAAGGTCGTCATCTCCGAGAGAATATAGGTCGGAGCTTTGCTTGCCACTGAAAAAGTAGTTCCAGATGAGGTCTATGTCATGGATCATCAGATCTACCACCACGCCCGCATCAGTTATCCTCGATGAGGTGGGGTTGTGCCTTCTTATGTCCACATATCTTGGATTTTTTATGAGATTTTTAATCTCTCCGACGATTGGGTTGAACCTCTCGATGTGGCCCACGCCCACGACCAGATCGTCGGGAATGATCCTCAGCAGCCGCACTCCCTCTTCTGAATCGGAGGCGATGGGCTTTTCGATCAGGCAGTTAACTCCGTTCTCCATAGCCTCCTTTGCGACGTCGAAATGGTACTTGGTCGGGACGCATATGCTCACCGCATCGACCTTTTTTAGCAGGGATCCGATCGAATTGCAGGCCACAGCGCCGAAGGATTCGCTCATCTTGTTTGCTGCCCTTTCATCGGGGTCGTAGACGTAAACCCTCTCGGCGTCCCTCATCTCGGAATATATGCGCACATGGTTCCGTCCCATGTTTCCGGTGCCAATTACTCCAATATTCATGCCGTCCACCACAGATCATTTCCATGAAGTCAATAACTATCTTCGCCGTCTGAAGAGCCTGGTGCCAAAAATATCGGGTCGATATATCAGGAACTGCAGACCGAAAGGTCAGAATTGCTTTAACTCGCACCGACCTTCTGAATCGAGCCTTCTCGCAGGATTTCCCACGACGGTCTCCCCATCTCCCACGTCCCTTGTGACCACCGACCCCGCGCCGACGACCGCGCCCTCGCCCACGACGACTCCCGGCAGTATGGTGGCGTTGGCCCCGATCCTGGCGCCCCTCTTGATCAGAGGTCCTATCAGCTTCGCCCCTCTGACCATGTACTTGTCGTTGGAGGTGACCGAGCAGGGCCCCATGAAGACCTCGTCTTCGATGGTGGTGTTGGTGGTGATGTAGACGTTCGTCTGGACGCTGACGTTGTCCCCTATTTCGCAGTTTCCGTCCACCACAGAGTTGGTGCCGATGAGCACGTCGTTTCCAATCAGCGTATCCTCTCTGATCAGGACGTTGTGACCGGTCCGGAACCTGTGGCCGATCCTCGTGGACGGGTATATCACGGTTCCGCTTCTTATCGTCGCATGGTCGCCGATGACGGTCACTCCATCTTGAGCTCCGATGATCACGCCGTCCTGGATGACGCATCCACTTCCCAGGCGAACTTCTCCGAGAAAGAGGGGCTCACTCATAGCTGTTCACCGTCCTAACTACCAGCTCTCGTTCCTCCTCGGCGAGTCCGGGGTGAACCGGAATGGATACCACCCTCATGCTAGCGTTCTCTGTATTTGGGAGAGCGATATCATTGTAATCCCTGAGGAGGGGCTGTTTATGTACTGGGATGGGGTAATGCACTCCGTAACCCACACCATGCCTTTCGAGGTGCTTCAGGAACTCCTCTCGCCCTTCCACCTCGATTGTATACTGGTGATAGACGTGCTTCATCCCTTTGGGAACAAACGGGGTTTTGACCTTCAGGTTCTTGTCGTAATAGCCAGCGTTCTCCCTTCGTTTAGCGTTAAATTGGTCCAGCATATTCAACTGGGATAGGCCGATGGCCGCAGCAATATTTGTCATCCGGTAGTTGTAGCCCATAATCTCGTGAACGTACCTCTGGCTTTGGCCGTGATTCCTGATCATGCCGGCTTTCTTGGCCACCTGAGGGTCTGAGGTAGTGATCATCCCGCCCTCGCCTGTAGTCATGTTCTTGGTGGGATAGAAGCTGAAAACCCCGACGTCTCCAAGAGATCCCACCTTCTTGCCTTGATATTCGGCACCGTGGGCCTGGCATGCGTCTTCTACCACCTTCAAGCCGTTATCCTGGGCGATCTCCATGATCGGCTTCATATCGCAAGGAAGGCCGTAAAGGTGGACCGCGATGATGGCCTTCGTTCTTTTCGTTATAGCCTCCTGGATTTGGTCGGGATCTATGTTGTAAGTCTCGGGATCTATATCGCAGAAGACCGGTCTTGCCCTCTGCATCAAGATGCTGGTGGCGGTTGCGATGAATGTGAAAGGTGTTGTTATAACCTCATCGCCCTCGTTCACGCCCAGGGCTGCCAGGGAGGTGTGAAGGGCCGAGGTCCCGCTGTTGGTGGCAACTCCGTGACTTGCGCCCACGTACTCGGCAAATTTCTCTTCAAATTCAGCCACAGCTTCTCCCTGGGCGAGGATTCCGCTATCGAGAACCGCCCTGATGCCTTCTATCTCCTCGCCGGAAAGTATCGGTTTTGCTACGGGAATCATCAAATCGACCTCACAGCCTATTGCGCCCATCATCTCCCAGGGTGCCATCTGCAAAGGTGGGAATGGGCCGGCTGTTCTGACCTACTTTCACAGCAAACATCACCGTGAAGATTATACTCTTTTC
>CAZNGI010000119.1:0-7079 GCA_964572505.1 uncultured Methanotrichaceae archaeon
GCGCTTGAGAGCTTGAACTGGCCCTCGCCCATTATCCTGATGATCATTTTCCTTCCTCCGCCTTCAATCGAGCAAGGTCCGACTCGACGCCGCTTTTAGCCTGGATCTCGGCAAGCTCCCGCTCGATATCGTCGCTCCCGGTGAAGTCCTCGAGGGTTCCCTTCTCCACCAGTTCGTCGAGGGCTGCAGACCTCGCCTTCATCGTCTCGATCTTGTCCTCGGACCTCTGGACCGCAAGGCCGACGTCCGCCATCTCCTCGCTGATCCCCGTCAGGGACTCGGTCACCTTGACCTGGGCCTCGGCGGCGGAGTACTGGGCCTTGATAGTCTCCTTCTTCACCCTGAAGGACTCGACCTTGGCGGAGAGCCTCCTCTCGGTCGCCTCGAGCTTTGCCTGCTCCTGCTCCAGGTCCGCAATCTGCTGGTCGAGGCTCTGAGCCTGGACAGAAAGCGCGCTCTTCCGCTCGAGAGCCTGGCGCGCCAGGTCCTCCCGGTCGGACTTTATCGCCTCCCTCGCCTGAGAGTCGAGCTGGTCCATCTTCTGGGCGAGCTTTGCCTTCTGAAGCTCCAGCCTCTTCTTGGAGGTGGTGACCTCCGCAACGCCTCTTTTTACGTTCTGCAAAAGCTCAAGCTGCTTCTGGTAAGAGTAGTCGAGCGTCTCGTTGGGATCTTCCACCCTGTCCATCATCGTGTTCATTTTGGACTTGACCACAGTGCTCATTCGGTTGAGTAATCCCATGATAATACCCCATTTCAACTGATAATCTATCTTCAAAACTCGCAAGGGCCGAGGCTCACAATTGTCTTGCCGCCGGCGCCGATCAGAGATCACGTGAAGATTAATTGCTTGTCAACCTCGAACTTTCCGTCCAGCATCGTCCTGGTATCGATGTTCTGGTAGATGTCCTTCCTGAAGGCTTCCAGGTCCCATATCCCGTTGAACTCGCTCCTGACGTCGAAGGTTGTGCAGTTGGGGGCGATGACCAGACGGTCGTAGCCCGAGTAAGAGGAGACGACGTTGACGTTAGATATATCCAGGCCCGTCCCGTTGAAGACCCGGGAAGAATCAAAATGCTGAACGTTTACGAGAAGCCCCTCGGGAAACTCTATCTTCCGGTCGATCTGATAAACGTCCCCGGACTTGTTAAACAGGCCGGTCGAGAAGTAGTCTATGGAGCCCTTCCCGTAGAGAACCTCGGTGTTGGTGAACCCCTTCGATCGGTCCAGATTCGTGCTCACGATCTCGGTCTGACCATCTCCGCTGACGTCGAGATACCCAGTGACGAACCCGTCCTGAAAGGCCAGCGAGGCTGAGGCGGTCGTCGCCAGGGCGGCGACAGACATCGTCAGAACGAGCAAAAGGGCGATCGCACTTTTCATGTAACTCCCTGAATATCATATAACGCAATTACATTTAAACCTTTTTAATTGAGGCGTTCTAGGGGTGAGCTGAGAAGATCAGGCCGCTGAGAAGACCAGGACAGATGGATAGCATTTATCACCTTTAAGCTGAAACCACGCTAGCGTGTATCTGGACTATTTCCCCTACGAGTCGCTGAGGCCTTACCAGGACGCCATGCTGGATGACGTTTACGGAACCGTGAGAGACGGGGATCACGCGGTGCTGATGATCGACGCCCCCACCGGCAGCGGCAAGACCAGCTGCATCTCCGCGGCCCTGGCGGCAGCTCACGGCAAGATCGCGGTGGCAGTGAGGACGGTCAGCCAGATAGACATATACCTGGATGAGATCGAGAAGATCTGGTCCAAAACCAGGCACCGTCCCACCATAACCTACATGGTTGGCAAACAGAAGATGTGCCCCATCGCTGACGAGTTCTCCGGAGAGAGCGTCTATGCTGGCTGCGCAAGGCTCAGAGAGTGGACGAAGAAGAGGATGATCACACGGCTTGGAGAGGTGGGGGGAAAGTTCTACGACCCATCCAAGGACAGGAACGCGCCTCAGAGCGTTCCAGGGTACAGGACCTTCTGCCCTTACTACCTGATGAGCAGAGAGGTATTCGAGCTTGCAGGAAAGCCCCACTTCAGACACTCCGGATCGATCCTGGACCTGGTGGACGACCTCAGGGAAGGCATCAGGTCTCCCGACCGGTTTCTCAAAGAGTGCAAGGAGGTCTGCCCCTACGAGGTGATGAGCCTCTCTGCTAAGGGGAGCGACCTAGTCATCCTCAACTACTCTCACCTCTTCAGCCCCGAGTTCCAGGAGATAATCTTCGACTGGCTGGAGATGGACCGAGAATCTTTGACCCTTTTCGTCGACGAGGCCCACAACCTGGGCGATGCCGTCAGGGCCCTCAACACAAGAATCCTATCCCAGAGGATGATCGACCTTTCCGAGAAAGAGGTTGAGAAGTACCAGCAGTCGATGGGCCAGTCTAGGCTTGAGGAGTCCTCCCTGGATGCTTCTTCACGATTGAGGGGGGTCGAGGTGATCAAGACTCTTCTCCCAAGGCTTCGAAAGTACATCCAGAGCCGCCAGTCCCGGATGCAGGAGGGCGAAGAGCTTCTGGACGCAGACCTCTTCCGCGAGTTCCTATACCGGGGGTTTGACGACGTGGAGGAGGCTCTCTCGGCCGCAACAGAGGTTGCGGTGATGGTGGCGGAGCTGGAGCTGGCGGAGGGAGATCGCGAAAATCTGCAAGGGGACATCGAACCGAGCCTGGCCCAGGTCCTCCTGTTCCTGAACGACGCGGAGATGGCCGAAAGAGACCTCTCTTACCAGAGGAAGATCACCGTCAGCGGCATCGGCGACCAAAAGAGGGCGTGGCTCGAAGTGAACAACATCGACCCCGCTCCTTTGGTCAGAAGGGTGGTGGACAACATCAACGCAACGGTGATGCTCAGCGGCACCCTCTCGCCCCTGGACGCCTACGAGCTGTACTTTTTGGGGGAGAAGGACCGGGCTAAGAAGATCAGCCTTCCAAACCCCTTCCCCTCGGAGAACAGGCTTTTGATGGTGGCCAAAACCGCCACCACGCAGCTGGAAAAAAGAGATGAGGCCCAGAATAGAAGGGAGATCACAGAGCACATCGAGGCGGTCATCGAGGAGGTGCCTGGAAACGTCGCAGTCTTCTTCACCTCATACTCGATGATGAACCAGTACGAGGCTACCTGCAAGGCTGCTGCGAGAAGGGTCGGAAAAATGCTCTACACCGAGCCGAGAAACGCTGAGGACGTCCCCGCGATTCTGGACGACTTTTTCAAGGCGGGAAAGAAGCGAGGAGCCGTCCTTCTGGGCGTTTCCGGCGGGAAGCTCGCCGAGGGGATCGACTACAAGGGCGAGGCATTGAACGGCGTTGCCGTCGTCGGCCTGCCTCTCGGCTTCTATAACGAGATCCAGAGGGAGGTCAACCAGTACTACGTCAAGAAGTACGGTCAGAAGAACGGGATGCTGATCGCCTACACCCTGCCCGCGATAAACAGAGGCCTGCAGGGGGCGGGAAGGGTGATCAGGGACGCCTCGGAGCGGGGCGTGATCCTCTTTTGCGACCGGCGGTTCAGGGAGGGGGGCAGGGGCGGCGTTGTCTCCTTCCTTCCGAAATGGATCCAGGATGGGCTGATCGTCACCGACGCCCAAAAGAGCAGGGAGATCATCAGGGCCAGGGTGGCGGAGTGGGAGAGGAAGCAGAGCTGAAACTCTGAATTTTCGGCCTGAATTTTAAGCCTGGATTTCGACTCTGGATTTTCTGACTACCTCGACCTCTCCGGCTTTCTGGTCCGTCCTCCTTCGATCTCTTCAGTCTCCACCAGCTTCAGGGGAACCGCCCCCAGGGCTTTCCCGACCATCGCCTTTGCTATCCGGAAGGCGTGCTCCTCGTTCTCGGCGTCGTAAACCTTGATCTCGAAGAGGAGCCCGACGAGGGCTGTTCCCGCCACCATGAAGACCCCGTCCAAGGACTCGCCGCAAGCAGGGCAGATCGTCTGGCCCATCTCCACCTCCACGAAGTCCAGCTTCTTGCTGTTCAGCCTTTTTCCGGCCTCCGATATCGCGACCCCGATGGCGTCGTCCACGGATTTGACGTCCCTGACCAGCCAGGCGCCCTCCAGAAGGACCTTGAAGTTAGTCATATCATCACAGGTTGGGGGATGGAGGATATGTATGTTTTCTATGAGATTTCGATGAGATTCCCGTTCCCGCCCCTCCTCTCGCCTTCAGGGCAGCTCGAACTCCGCCACCACCGGAGCGTGGTCCGATTCAGGGAACTTCTTGTCCGACGAAAAGGCGATCGACTCGTCGTGCAGAAGCTCGTTGTGGATCTGGGCGCCGCTGTAAAGGGCGAGCAGGCCCCTCGAGACGAGGAGATGGTCGAGCATCCTTCCTTTGCCGAGGTAAAGATACGAGTAGCGGGAAGATTCGGGGACGGTCAGCTCGCAGGGCATCATGACCCTGCCCGCCAGATCTGCGTTGCCGGTTTTCTCGACCTCGCCTCGAATCGCCTCGATCGGGACCTCGGTGAGATCCGAGTTGAGGTCGCCGCATGCGACGATCAGGGCGTTCTCGTCTTCATCGAAGAGCCGATCGATGAGGATCCGGGCTTCGAGAGCCTGGCCGACCCTCTTCATCGCGGATATGAAAAAGCCCTCCGCCCAGCCTGAGGCCGTCTTCCAGCTGTATCCGTCCACCTGACCCTCGACGTAAGAGGGCCTCCGGGACTTGAGGTGGAGGTTGATGACGTCGAGAGTCTCGTCGCCGACCTTCACCCTCGCGTGGAGTATCGGACGTTCCCAGGTCACCTTTTCGGCTTCTTCTTCTTCCCCCTCCTTCTCCGCCTCTCCACCTCCAGGGCCGGAACTGGAACCGATCCGCTCCGTCACCTTCCTGTAACGGGGTGCCGGCGCATATTCGTGTTTGTACTGGCGGTGCGAGACGATCTCGTACCGGCTGAGGATGACGAGGTTTCTTTCGTCGTAGACCTGCTTTCCGTCCTTCGTCTTCGTCGAGACGATCGAGTAGTCGGCGTAGGGCGTCCCCTCGACCAATCGCTTCAGGGCCAGAAGGCGGCGGGGCTCCCCCTCCTCCTCCTGGCCGTTCACCTCCTGCAGGCAGAGGATGTCGGCCTTGAGCCTCAGGAGCTGGGGCCTCATAACCGCGATCCTCTTTTCGAGCGTCGGCTTCGCGCCGGGTTTGTCGTCGAGGTTTTCGAGGTTGAAGGTTGCTATGCGAAGTTTGTTCAAGATATGGCCTCCTTGCGATTTGGATGACGAGGATGTGCTGGATGGTATTAAGAGCTTGAATAAAAAGTGGGATGTGTGAAATGAAGGCAACTTGATGGTTCTATTCGATCAAAGTACTCATAATGGTTAACAAAGTGGTTTTATTGGTTTCGCTCTCTCAATCCTGTGTCCTATTCCTTAACCTCCTCAACGCTGCCTGGAGCATATCGGGATCGTCTAAGGTTGGGAGAGTTCTCCCAAGTGCCGTTACCTTATGCCCTACATGCGAATCATCAGGTGCCACCTGACCAGTCTCATCATTTATCACCGTACAATCGTACACAAGTGCTCCTTCTGTCGGGTATGCACTTGCAACGACCGGGGGTGAGGAGGTATATTTAGGTTTGCCGCTTGTGAGCGTTACGGTATAGCCATCTACGCTCTGCACTTTTGGGCTCTCAAATAGTGCATCATACTCGACTGTATTCAAGTCTTCTGGCATGCCAGTGAGATACAAAAAACTTCTGTTATCACTTTCAAAGTAAACCTGGTCGAGTATTCCTCGCTTAATATTGATAGGGGCATAGCGTCTATAGCCTGTTATCGTTACATCATATTCCGAATTTGCTGCGTCTTCATTGTTTTCGGTCTGAAATTTAGCTGGAAAATTGTCCCATAACCGCCTTTGCACCAAAACGCAACTACCTGTCTGCTGCACCACATGCGTCAGCTCGTGCGCCAAAAGCCGCTGCCCCTCGAAATTTCCGGGCCGGTACTCCCCCTGCCGGAGGAATATGTCCTGCCCCGTGGTGAAGGCCCGCGCCTGGAGCGATCGGTTGAGCGAATCGGCCTCTGCGTCGGCATGAACTCGGACCCGGCCGAAGTCGGCGCCGAAGGCCCGCTCCATCGGCTGGCGGACGCTGTCCGAGAGGGGCTGTCCTCTGCCTCGCGCCCCCTGGATCTCGGATTCGAGGCTCGGGCCGACGTCGGCGCCCCCGGAAGCGGAGGAGACGACAACCTTTCGGCGCAGTTCTTCTTCCTCCTCCAGCGCCTCTTCCAGATCCAGCTCGTCCTCGTCTTCCAAGTCCTCCTGCCTCTGAACCGATTCCTGATCCGGGGAGGAGATCGTCTCGACCACCCGGCGCGCCACCCGGTCTGCCTCCTGCTCGTACTTGTCGCCGACGGGCCCGAGCACCAGCTTTGGCTGGACGGTCTTCCGTGGGAGAAGGTCGATATCGGCAAAGCTGAAGTCGATGCGCGATCCGCCCATCGGGGCCTCGCGCTCCTCGACCTTCGGGGCGAAGGGGCGCGGGGCGAAGACGTTCTGCTTCTGCGCGGAGGTACGGGATGGACAGCACGAGGCTTTATTTAGGACTTTCATCTCCTTCATCATGATCTTAAACCTCATATATAGCTAAAAGCTTAATTTATATAATTATTTAAATTCCACATACTTCATGGGCTCTTTTCGCAGTTTTCTTTCGTCGTAGACCTGCTTTCCGTCCTTGGTCATCGTAGAGACCACATGGTAGTCGGTGTAGGGTGTCCCCTCGACCAATCGCTCCAGGGCCAGAAGGCGGCGGGGCTCCCCCTCCTCCTCCTGGCCGTTCACCTCCTGCAGGCAGAGGATGTCGGCCTTGAGCCTCAGGAGCTGGGGCCTCATAACCGCGATCCTCTTTTCGAGCGTCGGCTTCGCGCCGGGTTTGTCGTCGAGGTTTTCGAGGTTGAAGGTTGCTATGCGCAGCTTGTTCAAGTTACGGCCTCCTTGTGATTTGGGATGATGAAGATGTGCTGAAAATGCTTGAAAATCTTCAACGAAAGTGAAATAAGGGTCGGGGATTGCTTCTGGTCGCCGAATCTAATTGTCGCTCGTTTGAATGGAGGCTTCGGGGGCAGGATCGACG
>CAZNGI010000120.1:0-7076 GCA_964572505.1 uncultured Methanotrichaceae archaeon
ATCTGGCTGTAGGGGTCGATGGTGAGGGCGTACTCGGCCCTGATCAGCCTGTCGTCGGCAGGCGCTATGTTCGTCGCACCGCCCCAGGCGAGGACGCCGCCCACCGTCTCGGCGATCTCCTTGATCTCGTCGGCGCTGAACTCCACCGGAGCCAAAATCTCCATCAGGTCCGAGGTTCCCCCGGCTCCGGTGATGGCTCTAGAGCTGGTCTTGGGGATGAGAAGCCCCGCAGCCGCCACGATCGGGACCACCAGAAGGGAGACCTTGTTTCCGGGAACTCCGCCGATGCTGTGCTTGTCCACCACAGGGTGAGTGTCGAAGTGGATCCGCTCCCCGGTCTCGATCATCGCCCTCGTCAGCCACTCGGTCTCCTGGGAGTCGAAGTTTCTTATGTAGAGGGTGGTGAGGTAGGCGGAGATCTCGACGTCGCTCAGGTTGTTGTCGACGATGTCCTGGACGATCGTCCTGATCTGGTCCTCGGTGAGCTTCTCCTCGTCCATGATCCTCTTGATGTAGCTGACCGAGGCGGGCTTTGGCGCGGGAGCCACGTCCACCTCCCTCGCCTCTCCGATCTTCTGGTGGGCCTCGGTGAATATGCCAACCTTCCCAGGCTCCACCATCTGGGTGGTGACGTCCAAAATCGCGGTGAGGGAGGCACCTTTTGCCTTCACCCTGACCCGATCGCCTGCGTTCATGCCCATCTCTCTTGCGTCGGCCAGGTTCAGCATCACCTTGTACTGTCCTATCTCTATGTCGAAGGGGTTGACCTCGAATAACATGTTGAACCTCTTTTCGATTCGGAAGTAAGATCGTTTTCAGCCTTCAAACGCTCATGTCTCTGATCTCAAGCCTTAACTAATTCTCTATTCCGCGGGGCCACCACTCTTACGCCAGTCCAGGGAGAGGTTCTTGAGACGGGTGATCATCTCCGAGACCTTCCTTTTGGCCTCGATGTGATCGGTGCTGCAGACTATCCGAAACTCGTCTTTCGATTCGATGATCATAACGTCCGCCCCGAAGATCGGCCAGGAGAGGTCCACCACGGCGCTGGAGATATCCCGCCAGGTTGAGGGCTTCTCCCGAACGAACTCGCCCGCTATTTCGAGGGCCGATTCGACGCCTGCTCTCATCTCTTCAGATAGGTCGATCCTCGACCAGAAGTCGTAGTCGTGCCCGAGCTCTGGATAAAGCTCTCTTATCGCCGTCTCCAGGTAGAGGTTGTAGGCGACGGTTCTCGTGGGGTCGAAGGAAAGGACGCCGCACCTTGCGATCCTGTCCAGGTTCTCCCCGACCGTCGGAAAGTAGGCGGGAAATATCTCCGGGTCTGTCCTGTGAATGATCCTCTCTATCCCAAGATCGACGAGGACGTTCATCATCTCGAGGGTTATCTTCGCGCAGAACTCGCACCCTGAGCCGATGTGGCGTTTCATCACCTTCTCCTCGAAGAGGACGTGGTAGAACTCGTGGAGAAGGGGATAGGGCTCGGCCTCCGAGACGTATATCCGATACCCGTCCCGCTCATGGACCGTCCTTCCGAGGACGAAGGGCTCCTCCGAGATCTCGACCTCTACATCGACATCGAGCCTCCAGGCCCTCTTCAGCCCCTCTACAATTTTGATGAGGCCTTCTCCAGAAGGGTCAGAGATCTGATCCACTCTCCCTTTGCCTCTCTCGATGTTCCCACCACGAGCCTTTTGCCGTCCCTCGTATCCTCGACGACGCCGCAGGCCTCGATCCGCTCGCCCGGCAGGGCCTGGCCTGCGTAGGTGTGGGTGTAGCAGAGGATCTCAGAGATCTCGTGGTGGTCGATCTCGAAGATTGCGGGGTTGTCGAAGGCAAACTCTGCATCGAGGACAACGGCCTCGATCTTTCGCCGTCCCGCCTTCTTTCCCGGAGGGAAAGGCGACCTGATCTGGTCCCAGTCCCTGGTGAAGAGGAGGTCGAAGTAGGTTTTGTCCACAAGCCCTCGGTTTCCCTTCCTCCTCTCGTGGAGGACGAACTCGTCGCGGCCTATCTCCGGGACCCTTTTTTTGTATATCTTATCCCAGGTGGCCTCGTCCAGGTCCTGGATTCGTCCGTCCTCCTCTTTGGCCCTCTCTATGACGTCCCTTGCCCGCCACCAGTCGCTTCCGTAGACGAGAAAGTCTATGTCGGAGCTGGGCCCTTCAAGCCCCACCAGCATCGAGCCCGTGATCCCCATCTTCTCCTGGGGAACGCCGCCCTCTTTCAGGACGGAGACTATCTCTGTGACCCTGGGATCCCGTCTCGCGACCTTTGGAAGCTCCTTTTCGGGCTTGTAGAGCCGAAGAACATCCTCCTCGGGGACGACGTGGACGTCCTGGACGTAGTCGGGCTTTTCCCTTCGGAGGAACTCGTAGGCCATCTCGAAATCGAGCTTTCGGTATCCGACTCCCTCAGCGGTCCTCTCGCCCTCGGGGTCTGGAACGTACCTGAGCATGGACCTGATCCCTTCGGGGTGGTGGTAGTCGACGACGGCGAATATCCAGCCGTTGACGGTCTGGAGGAAATCCCTGATTCTCGCGTTCATCCTAAAAGCCTCCGCACCCTCTCCATTCCCGCCCCCTCCCTGATCACCTTTCTCACACCAAGATCGATGAGGGTTGAGGGCTGGGCGAGTCGGGATCTTCCCCCGTCCAGGACGAAATCGACCTCTGCCGCAATCTTCGGGTCCAGCTCCTCGAGGCTTGCGGGCGGTGGGCAGCCCGAAAGGTTTGCGCTGGTGGAGGTGATGGGGCCCGTCATCCCGATCAGCTCCAAGGCCATAGGATGGTCCGGGAACCTGATCCCCACAAGAGGCGATCCGGCCGTGACGAGGTCGGGAAGGTCTGGGCTCTTCTCGACTAGAACCGTGACCGGGCCCGGCAGAATCTCTCGGAGTAGAGGCAGGTCTTTTTCATCGATTGAGGCGACCTGCTCGATCATCTCGAAGCTTGCGACGGCCACCGAGAGGGGCATATTGTGGGCACGCCCCTTGATCTCGAAGACCTTATCCACGGCCTCGGGGATGAAGACCGACGCCCCGATCCCGTAAACGGTCTCCGTCGGGTAGACTACAGTTCCACCATTAGCCAGGACCTTCGCCGCTTCGGCGATCGCGTTCGACGTCATTTCTTCTTGATGGAGGCGATGTCGCCAAGGGTCAGACCCCTTCCGCCTTTGCCCGACCTCCATTCCTCGTCGCTCACCTTGTCGGTCAGCTTTACGTTCAGCTCCTTTTCGAGCTTGATCCTCACCGAGTCCTCAGGAACGATATCGTGCCGTTCGATCTTTCTGATCAAAGATGCCTTCTCTTTGATCCTGATTCCCAGCTTCTCCGGCGTCAGGTCCATCCCCTCCCGGGCCTCTTTCACGATCCGGCCGTATTCGGGAACGATCTCTGGCATATCCCTGAACTCGTCGCGGCGGGACCTGGGCCTGGGCGGTGCTCTGAAGACTCGCTCCTGCGGAACGACCTTTCTGGGTACAGGTGAAAACTTATCTGCGACCTCTCCAAACCGGACGCAGTTGTTGCAGACCTGCAGTTCAGATCCGTCGATCACCACTTTTCTTAGCTTGCCGGTGACTTCTGTACCGCATATCTCACACTGCATATTCGCTCATCTCGGAAAAGTTTAATAGCAGTCAACGTTAAATACGCTTTGGAGATCCCATGGACGAATCGCGTGTCGGCGCTGATTTTTCGCGCTACCTGATGGACCGGATGCGCCAGCTTGAGGAGCGAAACCTCGCTCTTCGAGAGCAGAAGGATCGGGTGGAGGGCGAAAAGCGCGTCATGGAGAACCAGAAGCTCAAGTTCGAGCGCGAGGTTAGAAAGCTGAGAAGCGAGCTTGAGCGTCTGAGGACCGGGCCCCTGATCGTGGGCACGATCCTGGACGTTCTGGACGACAACCGGGTGGTGGTCAAGAGCAGCACAGGCCCTCGATTTGTGGTCAACGTCTCTCAGTTCATCGAGGGAGACCTCAGGCCCGGAACCAGGGTCGCCCTGAACCAGCAGTCATTTTCCGTCATGTTCGCCCTCCCCTCCTCCCACGATCCCGCGGTCTTCGGCATGGAGATCGAGGATGCTCCCGACGTCGATTTCAGCCAGATAGGAGGGCTTGAAGACCAGATCTCGGAGATAAGGGAGATCGTGGAGCTGCCGCTGAAGAGGCCCGACCTGTTCATCAAGGTGGGGATAGAGCCGCCGAAGGGCGTTCTCCTCTACGGTCCCCCTGGAACTGGAAAGACCCTTCTCGCGAAAGCCGTCGCCTGCAGCACTGAAGCCACCTTCCTCCGGGTGGTGGGAAGCGAGCTTGTCCAGAAGTACATCGGCGAGGGCGCGAGGATGGTGAGGGAGCTCTTCGAGCTCGCCCAGAACAAGGCTCCTGCCATAATATTCGTCGACGAGCTGGACGCCATCGGATCGAAGAGGATGGACGGGGCGACGAGCGGCGATCGCGAGGTTCAGAGGACCCTCATGCAGCTTCTGGCGGAGATGGACGGCTTTGACCCCCGAGGCGAGGTGAAGCTGATCGCCGCCACCAACAGGTCCGACATGCTCGACCCGGCCCTTCTCAGGCCCGGCAGGTTCGACCGGCTGATCTACGTTCCATTGCCGAACAAGGAGAGCAGGCATTCGATTCTGGCGATTCATACCGGTTTCATGAACCTCCACCCCGACGTGGACCTGAAACGGATCGCAGACGCCGCCGAGGGCGCCAGCGGTGCAGACCTGAAGGCCCTGGCGACGGAGGCTGGGATGTTCGCGATCCGGGAGGAGAGGGACGTAGTATGCCACCGGGACTTTGACCGGGCCCGGGCCAAGATCACAGATTCTCATTCCGAGACAACCAAAGAAGTCTCAGAGGTGGCCTTCGGCCAGTACGCCTGAAGAGACGCTTAATAGACCTCCACGTACCACCATTTTTTTCTGGCGGGGCATGGCAGATCAGCCGCCTCGCCACAATTGTGAGGATGAGCTTCACAGAGTCGATCCATCCTGCAGTGACGACCCCGGAAGCCCCACCTTTGCGGCGAGAAGCGTTATATATCGTCCCACCAAATTTGGTGAGCATCTCAAATATGAGGGGGAAGGTTAATCGAGGTCGAAACTCTGAAGAGGCTCGCCCTTCTCGGGGCGATGAAAAAAGAAGTGAACTTATCATCCTCGACCTTCGCCTCGGCGATCGGATCAAGCCCTCAGACCGCATCGAGGAGGCTCTCGGCCCTGGAGGAAGAGGGCTACATTGCCAGGGTCGTGTCCAACGATGGCCAGAGGGTGAGGATAACCGACGAAGGCATCCTTAGACTGAAGGCGGAGTACAGGGACTACCAGAAGATCTTCGAAGATCTGCAGGTCATCAAGATCAAAGGCAAAGTCGCGGCGGGCCTGGGAGAGGGGCAGTACTACATATCCCGGGAGGGCTACAGAAGGCAGTTTTTCGATAAGCTGGGCTTTGATCCCTCTCCCGGCACTTTGAACCTGAAGCTCAATGAGCCCTTCGCCCTCAACGATGCCGATTCCAAATCGGTCAGGATCGAAGGCTTTGAGGACGAGGGGAGAACCTTTGGCGTGTGCAGGTGCCGCCCCGTCAAGATCAACAGCATAAATGGCGCCGTCGTCAGGCCCGAGCGGACGAGCTACCCTGCAACCCTTTTGGAGCTGATCGCCCCCGTGAACCTCAGAGAGGCCCTCGGCCTTTCGGACGGTGACGAAGTGGAAGTGGTTTTGGAATGACTGGAACCTATAGGGGAAGAGAGGATGAGGCGAAGGAGAAACGGGCGGCCAAAGCTTCGGCGGCGGCAGAGGCCCTGAAGAGGGGCGAGGTCGTCCTCCTATACGACTTCGACGACCGGGAGCGTGAGACCGACCTCGTCATCGGAGCCGGGTTCGTGACCCCCGAGCACATCTGGCAGCTCCGGCGGGACGCCGGCGGCCTCGTCTGCGTCGCCATCGATCCGGTCGCCTGCTCGAATCTGGGGCTTCCCTACATCGCCGACGTCCTGAAGTTCGCAGCAGGCTCGGCGAAGGGCGATGAGAACGGGAACGGCCGCGGAAACGACGCTGAGGGCGGTGAAGACTTCGGGGCGATCGAGTCCCTCTGCGAGCGGCAGGGCGACATACCCTACGACACCAAGTCCTCCTTCTCCCTCTGGGTCAACCACCGTGAGACCTTCACCGGGATCACCGACTTTGACCGGGCCCTCACCATCAAAAGGCTTGCGGAGGTCACAAGGCAGGCCATGAACGGCGGGTCCGTCAACTTCGGCGCGGAGTTCAGGTCTCCGGGCCGCGCCCGAACTTCTCGCAGAGAGGAAGGGGCAGACGGAGCTGTCCATCGTCCTCGCCAGGGCCGCGAAGGTCGCCCGGCCGTTGTCGTCTGCGAGATGCTGGACGGCGAGACGGGACGTGCCCTCTCGAAAGAGGAGGCCATGAGGTACGCCGAGTTGCGGAGTCTCGCTTTCGTCGAGGGGGAGGACGTTTTGGGGCTCTTCGAGGAGATGAGGGACTGATTTAGGCTGTTTCGCGAGCGGCGCTAAAAAAGAAGAAGATGAAAGCGTCAGTCCTTCAGCCATCTTATGGCAACATCTTTCTGGACAGGGCCTTCACATTTCGGGTACAACGGCCACCTCTGAAGGACCCAATGGTCATCTCCGACGTCGCCACAGTACACGGCCTTCACCCACTCGCCTCCCTGGACCAAGATGATGCAAGAAGCCCCCTCATTCGGGATGTCGGCGATTTCCATGACGATCGTATTGCAGTCTTGGACCAGCTCGATCAACTCTAAGGTAGTTATCATTTCGCTCGTCAATCAGAACCCACCAGAGAGGTTTTGTGTCTGAGATAAATAAATACTTTTCAGTTCATCGCGCCGATGAGATCAGCGAAGGGCCTTGGAATTTTTATTTCTCATGTTCTCATAAGAGATTCCAGGCGCTGTCTTTTTGAGCTGGATCTCGAGGGCGAGCTTTTTGTTGTACCAGGCTCTGGCCAGCAGAGGCTCGATCTCGATCGCCTTGTTGTAGCAGGCGATCGCCTCGTCGTATCTGCCGAGCATGTAATAGACGTTACC
>CAZNGI010000121.1:0-6938 GCA_964572505.1 uncultured Methanotrichaceae archaeon
TCTAAGATTAGGGAATCTTAAGTTCAATCTACCCACATAAAACAGCGAGGAACCAAAAAATCGAGGCCCAGGCCCTCCCCCAAGCCCCGCGCCTATTCCTTCCGCCTCACCTTCAGAACCATCCTCTCCTTTCCCACCACCTCGACGAGCTCGCCGGGCTCGATAGGCTCCTCGGAAACTGCGACCCAGTACTCGCCGTTGTACATCACGTGACCTTTCGGGTCGATCCTGTCCAGAGCTTCAGCGACCTCTTGCTCCATCTTCTGATAGTAGGTGGGCCTTCTTCTCGCCTCCGCCACCTTGTAGAGGGCGAAGACGAAAAAGCCCCCGATGACGATGGTGGGTACGATCAGGGCGATGAAAGCGTCCCTCTTGTACGCGGCTGGCGTGTACCAGTCGGCGGAACCTATCGGGACTAACAGGACGGACCCGACGATCATGCAGGCAAGGCCCGCCGCACCCAAGAGGCCGAATCCGGGGCTGTTCAGCTCGACGAGGAGGAGGACCAGGCCCAGGACGATCAGGAAGAGGGCCCCCAGGTTCACGGAGAAGCCGAGGCCGATGAGGCCGAGGGCGAGAGTGATGACGCCGACCAGCTCCGCTCCGAGGCCGGGGTTAGAGAGGCCGAAGATCAGGGCGTAAAGGCCGACGATGAGGAGGAGGCCCGCCAGGAGCGGGTCTGATAGGACGGCCAGCACCTGAAGCCGAAAGCTCGGCTCAAACCGCACGATCTCGGCCCCGCTGGTGGCAAGAGTCCTGTTCTTCGCCTCCATGCCGTCGACATCCTCCATCAGGGACTCGAGGTTCGGGCTGACAAACTCGATCACCCCAAACTCGAGGGCATCCTCGGCGTTGAGGTTGAGGTTGCTGATGACAAACTCCCTAGCAGCCGTAGTGTTCCTCCCGTGAGTCCTCGCCTTCTCCTCGGCGAGGGCCACCACGGCGTTGATCACCTTGGAATCGTTCACGGGTTCGGTCCCCGTGGGCCCGATCTGGACCGGCTGGGCGGAGCCGATTATGGTTCCGGGGACCATCGCCGCGATGTCGCAGCTTAGGAGGATCACCGTCCCCGCGCTCCAGGCCGTGGCGCCCGAGGGGTAGACGTACCCGATCACCGGAACGCTCGTCCTCTCGATCTGGCCGGTAATCTCCTTCGTCTCGGCCAGGCCCCCTCCAGGAGTATCCAGGGTGATCACCAGGGCCTCGCATCCTTTCGCCTCCGCCTGGACGATCGCCTCCAAAACGATGTCGTCGCTCGCCGGGGTGATGGCATCGTCCAGGGCGACGACCATCACGCACCCCTGGCCAATTGCAGGAGCCGCAAGGCAGAGTAAGTAAAGGAGGAATAAAGCCGGTAAGAAGGTCGAAGCCTGAGGAGAGGGGCGGCGGGAGGGCCGAACACCCGGTCGGTATCCTCCCCCAGAGCCCTTCGAAGTTGAACTCCTCATCTCTCACCGAAGGCCTTGGTAAGTCCCGCCACCGTTCCTGTCGTCTCGCCGACATTGCCGCCGGAAGTGACGACGACCATGTTCTTCTCCCTCGAGATTTCGGCAAGAGTCTGAAGCTCCCTCAGCTTGATCGCAACCGGCGCGTCCTGGTAGAGCTTGGCAGCTTCCACCATCCTCGCCGAGGCCTGAAACTCGCCTTCTGCAAGGATTATCCTCGCCCTCTTCTCCCTCTCGGCCTCGGCCTGCTTTGCGATCGCCCTTAGCATCGACTCGGGAAGACTCACGTCTCGCAGCGTCACAGCCGTGACCTTGATCCCCCAGGGATCGGTCTGCTTGTCCAGGATCTCCTGGAGCTTGACGTTCAGCTCCTCGCGCTTCGCCAAGAGGTCGTCCAGCTCGATCTGGCCGAGGACGTCCCTCAAGGTCGTCTGGGCGAGAAGGCTCGTTGCCACCCTGAAGTTCTCGACCTGGATCACGGCCCTGTCAGGGTCCACAACCCTGTAATAGAGGACGGCATCCACGTCCACCGTCACGTTGTCCTTGGTGATGACAGCCTGCTTCTGGACGTCTATCGTCACGACCCGAAGATCCATGTTGATGGCTCTATCGATCACCGGTATGATTATCGTGATCCCTGGTCCCTTGATCCCGCTGTACCGGCCCAGCCTGAAGACGACGAGCCGCTCGTACTCGCGTGGTATCCTGATACCCTGATAGAGTATCAGCAATACTATGAGCAGAGGTACAAAACCAACTGATAATACGTCAACCACATAAACACCCTTCAGTAATTGATCCCCGCGCGTTTAAATAACCGACGGAAGAAAGCCTGACGAGGGGCCCCTCAAAAGGGTGCGGCATGCCCCCTTCCCATCCAGGAAGGGGCACGAAGAAAAGCTCACTTCTTGAACTCGGTATATCCGCACTTTCCGCAGGCGAGGCGGTCCTTGTGCTCTCCGAGAAATACCCCGTTTCCGCATCGGGGACATATCTGCTTGTTCCTCTTTATAGCCTCGCCGCTGACCTCGTAAAACTCGTTGACCGCCATCTAACTCGACTCCTCTGCCTCGGCGGCCGGTGCGGGCACGTTCCTTGCGATGACGTGAGCCCTCTCGACCTCTTTTGCCCTCTCCTCGGTCTCGTAGATCTTGGCGTATCCCACAGTCTCTCGCTTTCCGAACTCGGACTTGAGGCTGTCCACCATCACAAGGCCGACCTTCGAGTTCATGGTAGCTGCGATCTTATCGATGACGCTCTTTCTGGAGGGCGTGGGCCCATCGTGCTCGATGACGAACTTGACCTCTCTCCGATTCAAAATCGGGTTCTCTTTCTCTTCGATGACCTTAATTTCCATCTCAATCCTCCACAATCATCCTGTCCATTATGCTCTTGGCATATTCCTTTCTCTCGGGGGTCACCACCACAGCGACGCTCCCCTCGTTGGGCTGGCCGTAGACGACCGTCGAGCCCAGGGGCGCGTAGAGGATGGCTGGCAACGTGGCAAGATCCTCCTCGCCGTCGACGACGATCTTGACCCTTCTATCGCTGGCCAAATGGTCCCTTATCACGTCGACAAGCTCCCGGGTGAGGGTTGCTGCGGGGTTATCCACCTCGATCCTCTCGTACTCGTCGAGCTCGCCTATGCCCTGCTGAACGTGATCTGGCACGGGCATCCGTTTGGTCTTGTTGTCCACGATGCAGATGTCGGGCTTTCTGCCAGAAGAGGACAACAGGCAGAAGGTGGTGACGTCGCCCACCGCGATCACCTTCGGCGCGGGAACGAGCAGATCCTGCATGGGAACTATGCACTCCTGGCCCCGTCCCCTGTAGAGCCTGCCCAGGGGGGGCTTGAGCTCGGAGCGAAGCTCCTCAGGAAGACGCAAGATTTTCAAATCTATCGCACCTTCAGGGCGTACCTTCCTGGAAGGGTTATCCCCAGCTTCTTTGCAACCTCAGACTCTTTTGGGTCGATTATCACGACGTAACCGCTCCAGTCCTTGCTTAGGGAAGACGAACCGCAGGTGGGACAGACCAGACCCTCGACTATCCTGTGACACTCCCTGCAAGCCTGTTCGGTCATTTCGATTCAACCTCTGCCTCTTCTCTTCGCCGTGCGGCCTCCAGCCACTCGAGTTTTCCAAGGCCCGTCTGCCTCATGGTGAGGCCGATCTTGCTCTCTCTGGGCTCCTTCTCGTTGAGGCTGATGGCTATGATCCTGGCGCGCACCCTGTCGCCCTCGCCAAGAGATTTGTTCGAATCTTTGCTCGCGAGCCGCGCATTCTTCTCATCGTACGATATATACTCGTTGGTGATCTGGCTTACGTGAAGCAGCCCGTCGAAGGGGCCGATGCTGATGAAAGCCCCGAACTTCACGATCTCCACCACCTCGCCCTCGACGATCTCCTGCATCTCCGGCTTGAAGACGATAGCATCGAAGGTCGCATCGTAATAGATCGCCCCGTCTCCCGCCAGGATCCTTCCTTCACCGATGTTGTCCGCGCCCAGCACCGCGACGACAGTGCCCAGGGTCTTGTCCACCCTGGCCTCGTACTTGTTGCGCAGCGCCATCTCCACCGCGTTTTTGAGGGGATCCCCCATCTGGCCAGGAGGTATCCTGACTATCCCCTCCAGCTTCATCTTCTTATACATCAGAACTCCTTCCGCTTGCGATCTCCAGGTATCGTCTCTGGCGCAGGTGTATAACGGTAACACCTCTAGTAGATAACTTTTTCTTCAGTTCCTTATCGTTGGTGAAGACCGCCGCGCCCGTTTCCAGGGCGAGGCCAAGGAGCACCTCGTCCGCCTCGCCGAAGGCCTCGACAAGCTCACACCCGCTGGCCAGTTTCAGGCCGATCCTGGCAGCAGTCCGATCCCGCCGGGAGTCAGCGAGCCTGGCGAGAGACTCAAGCTCCAGGAGGACGGGACGCGGCACCAGGAATCTGCGATAGCCGAGACGTTCCAATTCTCCGAATACGTCCAGCCCGAATTGTCCAGGAACCATGAGAGCGTTGGTGTCGAGAAGCACCTTCACGCGGTTAGAACACCTCTTTTGAGAAACAGCTCCAGAGACGCCAAGAGACTTTTCTATTTGTTGATGGTGCCAACGCCGATCAGACGCCACCTGGCACCGATCCGCCTGCTCACGGCAACCCGATCGCCCACGGCGGCGCAGACCGGCCTTCTCAGCTGGACTTCCACCATGCCGCCCTCCCTCGCGCTGGAGACGACTCCGACGGTGGTGGCGGTGCCGACGTTCAGCATCAACGGCTCGCTGGTGTGGATCGGCTCGACGTCGGCCTCGTCCATGGCGCCCACGATCCTTTCCAGGAGCCTTATCTTCATGGTGAAGGAGTTCCAGACGGGGGGGAGAGATTCCGGATCTCCCGCGACCTGGCCCACCAAAATGTCGCTTTTGGTTAGGGCCGGATCGAGCAGGGTTCCAACCCCGATCAGGCCACCGGGGGTGACCTCCTCCTGGGATCCACCGCCAGCCATCAGCACCGTCACCTTGGTGTTGATGGGAACCCACTGCTTTCTCCCCTCCGACTCCACCGATCTGCCCGGCTTGATCTCGAGGTGATCGCCGGGCTTGAGCATCCCTTGGGTGAGGGTGCCCCCGATAACTCCGCCGACGATCTTTTCGGGCGGGGTTCCTGGGCGGTTGACGTCGAAGGACCTGGCTATCTGGAGCAGGGCCGGCTTTTTCACGTCCCTTTCCGGCGTGGGGATCATCTCCTCGATCGCCTGGATCACCATGTCGATGTTCACGTTCTGCTGGGCCGATATCGGGACGATCGGAGCGTTCTCGGCGACGGTTCCCTTGACGAACTTCTTGATCTCGTTGTAGTGTTCGATCAACCTGTCCCTGGAGACGAGATCGATCTTGTTCTGGACTATCACGATATTGTCGACGCCGGTTATGTCCAGGGCCATGAGGTGTTCCTTGGTCTGGGGCTGAGGACAGGGCTCGCTAGCAGCGATTATCAGGACTGCGCCGTCCATGATGGCAGCGCCCGAGAGCATCGTCGCCATCAGGGTCTCGTGGCCGGGAGAGTCGACGAAGGATACGGTCCTGAGGGCCTCGCTGGGCGATCCGCAGCCTGGGCAAGTCTCCTCAACGGTGTAAGCTTCCGGATCGGGGCAGTTGGGACATTTTCTGAAAGTTGCGTCGGCATAACCGAGCCTGATGGAGATTCCCCTCTTTATCTCCTCGCTGTGCTGGTCGGTCCACACCCCTGAAAGGGCTCTTACCAGGGTTGTTTTGCCGTGGTCGACATGGCCCACCATGCCTATGTTCACGGCCGGTTTTTTATGCAAGTTGGATTCGCTGGACAAATCGGGTCTCCTCTGATGATCTTGATGGCCACTAACTGGGAAAGACTACTATATAAATGCTCAGGACTCAACGCAAAGTCCCTTTTTGGGCTCGATTTCGGACGGCCTCTCCGAGCGGCGGCTCTGGCTGCTCAACGAAAAAAAGGGCGATATGAGACGCGGTTAAGAGAAATGGACCGACCGGACGGATAAGACGTATGAGAATTTCGAAAAACCTAATCTATGGTAAAGTATATATACTATTAATACTATATTTTAGGTTATGAGGACCCTCATAGACTTCTCCATCTTGCAAGAATATAATCAGAAAGTTCTGCCGCGTGGTGATAAGCTATCAGCAATAGCCGGACTGGTTGACTGGAAACGGTTTTTGCCTATAGGTGATGGCCTGTACAAAAACAATACCGAACGAGGCGGCAGACCTAATATCGACATTATTATAATGATTAAATTACTCGTGCTTCAAGAGATGTTCGGTCTCTCGGACCCACAGTTAGAGCTTCAGGTAGCGGATAGAATTTCTTTTCGGATCTTCTTGGGGACGACTGAGATCATCCCAGACTACACTACAGTTTGGCTGTTTCGCAAGAGATTGGAAGAATCCGGCAAGTACGACGACATCTGGTACGAGTTCACCAATCAACTCCGAGCTAAAGGCTACGATGTGAGGAAAGGTGTGATCCAATATGCCACTTTCTCATGTAAAACAATATTAAATCGATAACAAGGGCTGCTATCCTCCCGACCCTGTTGTTCTCTTTCTCACTTCGTACCCAGCTTTTGCCACGTATCGAATCATATCGTCCAGGGACATCATCTGCTTTGGAATACGAAGATATTCAACCTCATCATCCTTGTCGCGTTCTTCCTCTTGATACATCTCCTGTTCTGTGAGAAGATGATGCACTATGCAAAGAACCTTTCTGGCGAGCGCAACAGCTGCAATGTTTGTCCCCTTTTTAGCCTTTATCCTGAGGAAGAAATTTTTGAGCTTCGATCTCCCTTTTGTTCTGGCAACGACGTGAGCGACTTCTACAAGAATCCGCCTGATATGTCCGGAGCCTTGCTTGGTTATTCTACCAGTGTAGTTCTTGTCAGCCGAGGGCACAATCTACTTTCCCAGTGATGAAGTTGGAGGCTGGATACCCCCTCCCA
>CAZNGI010000122.1:0-6904 GCA_964572505.1 uncultured Methanotrichaceae archaeon
GGGTCAGCTTGATCATCCTGCCCTGGCTGTTGTCGCTGGGCCTGAAGCAGAGCTTTGCCATCATCAGCATGCACTCTTCGACAGATTCTGCGACGTAGAGAAGGTGCTCTGGCGCGGGCTCGCAGTAGACCTTCGAGCCGTCTCTAGCGTCGATGATCTCCCAGTCCTCCTTCTTGTCGGTCCTGCCGAGGAATGCACGACGGTACATGACGCTGTGGGACTGGACGACCGCGGGAACTCCGAGCCTGTTGAACCCGGTAGCGATGGAGGCCGCCTTCTGAGAATATGCTCCCCAGGCGACGCCGCAGGCTCCCACCTTGCTCAGGATGTAGTCGGCGATGTCGTCGTAGTTGCCTCTCTCGTTCCTGCCGGCGAAGATCGTCGCAACCTTGATGCCCGCTCCGTGAAGGTGGGCGTTGGAGACGCAGCTACCGATGTTGCAGATGTTTCTGCCGTCGAAGCCGCCTGGGAACTGCTCCCAGATCGTCTTGCCATCCTCGTCGGTGTAGAGGGACATGTCCATCGCCATGCAGCCGGTAGCTGCCACGATGAAACCTCTGGCGACGAACTCGCGGGCGATGTCGTAGCACTCTTTCGTCCCGTTCGGGTAGTTGCCACAGCCGATGATGGCGATGACGCCCGGGATCGTTCCGAGAACCAGAGGTGCGCCAACGCGCCTGATCTCCGTGTCCTTGACGGGACCTCTTCCGGCCCTCATCTTGAACTTCTGGTTTCTGATGTACTCCTTGTTGGCGTAGGCGTAGAGGCTCAGGATCGGTATCTCCTGGGGGCAAACCTGCTCGCACCTTCTGCAGCCGACGCAGATCTCGTAGGTCGAGCTGAGAGGCTCGAGGTTCCCCTTCGCCGCCTCCTGGACGACGTCGCCTATCTTGATGTGGGGCGGACAGACGAACTGACAGGAGTGGCAGTAGGTACAGGACTCGGCGTACTTCTTGAAATCCTCCGCGGTGATGAAGGCCTTCTCCCTCTCCTCGACGCGCTTCGGTTTGACGGCGATGGCGGTCCTGACGCCGACCTCTCCGGCCTTGATCGGGTCTATGATGGCGACGCCCGGCATCCTGAAGTTGACCAGGTCGTCGACGATCTCGTCAACGGGATCGTTCGTCCTGTCAGGCAGGCCGAGCATGATCTTCTCGTTGGTGGCGATCAGAGGGATCTTGTACTTCTCTGCATCGACGATGGCGTCAGTCCAGACGCACTGCTCGTCCACCATTATGCAGTCCATGCAGTCGCCCCGGACCATCTTCCTCCACCAGCCGATGGCACCGGCGATCTTGGCCTTGGTCCCGATCATCCTGTACTTGTCGTTGAACTCCTTGTTGGGGTGTCCCAGGCCCTCACAGATCCTGGTGTTGTCGATGGCCGTGCAGCAAACGCCACCGATGTCGACCTTGTCCCAGAGGTTGTTGTCCTCGGTGTAGAACATAGCCTCTGCGGAGCCCGCCAGGTTGTGGCCGTAGGTGATGAGGATCGCCTTGTTCTTGTCGAGGGTCCCCATGCCGCACTCTACCAGGGGAGCGTCCTCGTCGCCCCTTGGCATGTCGTAGGCGATGATCTGGACCATATCCGAGACCTCTTTGCCCAGGGAGTCGAGCATGCCGGCGTGGAGGGCCTTCGACTCGAAGTCAAGGTAGCTTCCTTCCTGGCCGGTGTGGGTACATGCCAGAAGCTGGGAGACCTGCTCCTCGACGTAGCTCAGGACCGGTCCGAAGTCCTTCAGGGTCTTGGGCTTGATGCCGGCTATCGTCCTGATAAGAGGTGCGTCGACCAGGATCTCGTCGCCCATCGTGAAGGGGAGGTCCCCGAACTTGTCCAGGCACCAGTGGTAGAGGTGTCGGCCGTGGGCGGCATGAGCTGTGCAGCCCATGAGAACGGCTATGAGGACGATCCTGCCCTGCTGGGCAGCCTGGTCTATTCCGCAAGCGCCTCTCTTGTCTCCGGTAAGATCGCAGGGTCCGTAGGTACAGAGGGTACACCGATCACAGATCGGCGAGTAGAAGACCCTGTACCTGTTTATGAGCTTGAAGTCCCAATCCCGGAGAGTGGCGATGGTCGGGTAGGGGAACGGGCCCATGGGCTGGTCCCACTCCTCCACCTCCTTCACTACCGCGCCGATGTTGATCTGGACATTCTGCATGTCCTCAACGGCAAAACTGCCTTCCATCTTATCCATGCTTGACCTCCTTCTGTTCTCTGGTTTGCTCGGTAGTCGCCTGTAGAACATAAAACCCTTTCGGATTACGAACTAGTATAATGTGAATATTATTGTTCAGATTATTGATTAGAACACTTATACATTTAAGGTTGTGAAATCGTATTCGTGATTTAATGCTAAAAATTAAGGATTATGTTTTGACGCGAGGACATCCAGATAAATTGATGAAAATCCATCCAGGTTGAGATCAGTCCGCCAGGTTGAAATGCGAAAAGGCTGGAGAGTGAGGCGATTATCGATGAAGATCAGAAAGAGCTTCGCCGAGGCCGAGGCCTGCCACCACGGCGGAAAGATAAGGGCGACGGCCACCAGCTTGGACCTCGACCAGGAAGAACTGCTCGACTTCAGCGCCAACATAAACCCGCTGGGCCATCCCCCCCTGGAGGACCTGATCATGCGGGAGATGAAGAGGGTGGGTCATTACCCCGACAACGATTATGTCGAGTTCAGGAGAGCGGCGGCGAAGTTCGTGGGAGTTGACCCGAAGAACATCGTTCCCGGGAACGGTTCCTCGGAGCTGATGAGGCTATTTGCGGAGGCCCTGGTCGAGGAGGGGGACAAGGTGGTGATCACCACGCCGACCTTCGGCGAGTACGAGGCCCAGTCCCGCCTCTTCGGAGCCGAGATCGTCCACGTCCAAAGGGGCATCAAAACCCCGAAAGATCCGAAGGATTTTCTGGATGATGACCTCTTGGAGGAGGCGAAGGCAGTCTTCATCTGCAACCCGAACAACCCCACCGGGATCCTCCTCCCAAGATCCGAAATCGCGGATCTGGCCGAAAGGTGCGAGAGGACGGAGACATTCCTATTCGTGGACGAGGCCTTCATCGAGCTAGCGGACCCGGACCAGACCGTGGCGGATATGGCGCCGAAGATGGAGCACCTCTTCGTGATAAGGTCCCTCACGAAGTCCTTCGGGGTTCCGGGGATAAGGCTCGGCTTTGGCGTCGCCGGTGACTATCTCGCAGATGTGATGAACAAGACCCGCCTTCCCTGGAGCGTAAGCTCTCTCGCCTCGGCGGCCGGAGCCCATCTTCTCGCCCAGGATGACCACCTGGTGAAAAGCAGGCGAGTCATAAAAGAGGAGCTCAGCTGGCTCGCAGGAGAACTGAGGCGGCTCGGCCTCGATCCTGTGAAAAGCTCCGTCAACTTCATCCTGGTGGGGGTGGCGCCAACGGGCCTCCGATCTTCCGAGCTCGTCGAGAGGATGGAGTCGGAGAGGGTTCTCGTCAGGGACTGCAGGTCCTTCGGCCTCGGCGAGGATTACGTCAGGGTGGCCGTCAGGAACAGAGAGGAGAACACGAGGTTTGTAAAGGCTCTCGAAAGGGTGCTCGGATGAGAAGGGAAAGCTGCGACCGGTACCCGTGCCACTTTCCTGACCAGGACTGCACCTTCTGCTTCTGCCCCTTCTACCCCTGCATGGACGAGAGGACCGGAGGGCGTCTCGTGGACGGGGAGTGGTCCTGCGAGGGATGCACGGTGATCCACGCTTTCGATGTTGCAGAGATGGTGATGGAAGGTCTGATCCTGGGCCGAGATCTCGACGAGATCTGGAAAGAGGTGAAAGAAAGTCTATGATCGATCTTTCAGAACCTCTGGTGGTCCTCCTCCTGGCGGTGGCGATGGACCTGATCCTGGGCGAGCCTCCCGCCAGGGTCCATCCGGTGGTCCTCATGGGAAGGCTGATCGGGGCCCTGAAGAAGCGAGCGAGGCCCTCCCGGACCTATGGCGCTGGCGTTGCCCTTCTCGTGATACTATCCTCGGCGGTGGCGGGCCATCTTCTGATCGCTGCCGGAGATCTGGTGAACTTCCTCGGCCTGGGTCTCGGCATCTTCGTCTCGGCCTACCTTCTCAAGTCGACGATAGCGATAAGGTGTCTTCTCGAGACCTCAAGCGGGATCGGCAAGCTCGTGGAGAACGACTTCGATGAAGCAAAAAAGCTTCTTCCGGCCCTGGTGAGCCGAAACCCCGATGGGCTCACCAAAACTCAGGCGACGTCGGCGGTGATCGAGTCGCTATCCGAGAACTACGTCGACACCGTGGTCTCGCCCTTATTTTACTACCTGCTATTTTCGCCCTTCGGCCTGGGGGTCGAGGCGGCCCTCGCCTACAAGGCCGCAAACACCCTGGACAGCATGCTCGGGTACAGGACCGAGGAGCTGAAAAACCTGGGCTGGGCCTCGGCGAGGCTGGACGATCTGGCCAACTGGGTCCCTGCGAGGCTCAGCCTTCCGATCATAGCCGCGGCCCGGCCATCGAGGGCCGGACAGATTCTGAAGACCGCCCTCAGGGATCATGCCGCAACACCGAGCCCCAACTCCGGCTGGCCGATGGCGGCGGCGGCGGGAGCCCTGGGGATAAGGCTGGAAAAGCCGGGGGTCTACGTCGTGGGAGAGGGGGGAGCGGAGCCATCGACCAAAGACCTAAAACCTGCCCTGTGGCTTGTGGGAACGGCGATTGCCCTCTGCCTGATCGCGTCCGCCCTTATTCTGCTCCTTTGAACCGGCTACCCATAAGCTCCCGCCGTCGGGTCGGAGATTTCGACCTGACGACTGTCTCGTCGATTATGCTGCCGTTATGATAAAAGAGTTCAATCCTCGCAGGTGTCGTCGCCGCACTCCTCGCAGCTGATCAGGCCGCAGGCCTCGTTCTGGCCCTTGATGACGACGAAGCCCCTTCCCCTCTCGTCGTCGACGTAGTCGATGACGGCGACCCTGAGTTCCTCGAACTCGTTCGGGTTGATGTAGACTTCGACGTCGTTGCTCTCGAAGACCAGGTCCTTCTCGTTGAAGGGTCCGAGGCCCAGGGCGAACTTGGGCAGATCGCCGGGCTGGCTCGTCTTGAAGAGCTTGACGACCTTTCCCTCCACTGAACTCATCAGGAGCTTTTCCGCCGCAGCATCGGTAATATCGATCATTATTTTGCACCGAAGAGCACTCGTCGGGAGGTATATTAAAGATATGCGATCCCGGTCCGGCAAAACCTGAACCATCTGATGAGGCTCTTCGCGACAGAATACGACAAAAATACGACAAAATATTTATCAGGGACGGGGACCACCAAATTACAGATGGAGAAGATGGGCGATCTTTTGGAGATGCTGCGACGTTTCGACTCCCTCGGGTCCACGAAGGAGGCCGCCACGGAGGTCTTCGGCTGGGGCGTGGAGGAGGTCACGATCAGGGAGGAGCGGCCGGGCGTGGACCAGGTGATCATCCAGTTCTTCAACGACCTGATCATCGAGGCGAGACACATCCTGACCCAGGAAGGCGTCGTCGAGTTCGGTGAAGAGTGGGATTTCAGGATGAAGATCAAAACCAACCTCACCTCCACCATCAGGTACAACGTCTTTTACTCTCGGTACATTCACGGGAAGGGGTACCTGAGAAACGACATCGGCTACGTCGAGAACAGGCTTCTGCGAAAGATGCTGGAGGACTTTTACATCCCCCGGCAGCGCTCGATCTACAAGCCGATCATCCTGGAGTTCAAGGGGCTTCACGATTACGACTTCTTCGGGATCGAGGTCGACAGGGAACATAGCGAGATATATTACTCCACGGTCCGGCAGGGGCGGGAGGAGGCCGAGTCGGCTATCGAGGACGTCGTCGGCCGCCTCAACTACCTCAGCGATATGATGAAGGACGAGAAGCTCCGGAAGGACCTGAAGGCGCTGGACGAGGATCTCTGCAAGGTTATCTGCATCCTCTGCCCGACGGGGTGAGATTACGGCTGCGAGCCGGAGGATCTCGGTTTAGGGGCGGGCGTCACGCCTTGGGGGGGGGTCGAAGGGCGACGTGGTGATTTATCTGCTTCGCCGGGGGGAAGAGGGGGGGACCTTTTGGCATGGAGAAGAACAAATGCTTAAGAGTTACTATGTAGTAATAGCAAGGCTATCTCGATGGCTTAAATGTAAGATGACGTGTAATGAGGTATAAAGGAGGAAGTGATTACATATGCGAGTCTTATTTGATACTAATGTTTTAATATATAGAGAGGATTACAACATCCTTCCGAATAGCATTCAAAGATTACAAAAAATTTTAAATGAAATCAATAATGTAAAGGTACTCATTCATCCATCATCTTTAGAGGAAATAGAACATGATAAAAATGAAAACAGAAAGAGAATAATACGCTCAAAAGTTTGCACTTATTCTCTTTTGGAGGCGCCTCCAAGGCCTGAAAATGATTATGAGTATTTAGGAATAGTTGGATCTGAAGCAAGAATAAACAGTAAAATCGATGCAAAGATTTTATATTCTGTTTATAAAAATGCAGTCGATTTCTTGATAACTGAAGATAGAGGTATTCACAAAAGAGCTAGGCAATTAGGGATAGAAGATAATGTTCTTCTCGTTGAAGATGCATTACAGATATTTGAAAAGTATGTGCGGAAAGACGAATTGGTATCTCCACCTGCGTTAAAAAATATACCCGTCCACAACTTAAACTTGAATGATCCAATTTTCGATTCATTGAAGGAAGAATACGAAGAATTTAGCGATTGGTTTATGAAAATCTCCAAAGAGGGGAGAATGTGCTGGGTGCACTATAGAGACAACGACGCGATTGGAGCTATTCTCATATATAAAGACGAAGACGAACCGATCCCTTCGATTCCACCTTTTCCTAAAAATAAGCGATTCAAGATATGTTTATTTAAAG
>CAZNGI010000123.1:0-6722 GCA_964572505.1 uncultured Methanotrichaceae archaeon
CGAACACCTGCCCAAAGTGCGATGCGGATGATCGAATGACGTGTTACCACATTTGCAGCAAACCTATTTTATCGAGTAATCTGCGGCGAGGTGTGTTGCTGCCAATTAGACAACAGGTACAAAATATATAAAAAATATAAAAATTTAAAGGTTGCTCAGCGCTTCCCTGACCATTTGTTCCACCAGTGAGATGACTCCAGCAATGCCCAGCTCTCTGAGAGATCCCCGGGACATCTTCTCCTCCAGCATGTAAAAAAATATCAGTGTAAGCATCGTGCGAAGCTCGCCATCGTCCAGCGTGGAGGAGATCGATCCTCCGCCCTGATCCAACGGCATACCCGGGTATCTATCCAGCTTCTCTGCTAGCGTATCGAAGGACGTCAACATGTTTGGGTCGATAGCCTCTATGATGGCCCTGGACGAGCGAATATCTGGCATATTCTCTTAACACCCCCAGATTACTTTTACGAAGAATATAGTCGGTACAAATACTTAAGTCTGTCGGATTGTCCAGTGATCCGATGTTCCTAATATCCCAATATCAAATCATCCGATATTGTTATATAGTCGATTGTGAGAATTATGTTTAATTTCGTGCAGGGGGACGCTTTAGAATGAGAAGCATCGGTTCACTCATGCTGACTATTTTGCTGATGGTGGTCGGAAACCTCGCGGGCGCCGGGATCGGCCTCGCAGGAAGAAAGACCTGCGACGTCTCGAAGGCCATGAGCAAATTGTACAAGAACAGCTCGAAGAACATCGCCAGAATTTTGTACGAAGACCGAACCGGTCTGGGATTCGGAGATCTCCAGGCCGAGACCGGTTTGACCCGAAACAAGCTCAATCACGAGCTTATATCGATGAGAAACCTGGACCTCGTAAAGCTCGTGGACGGAAAATATTATCTCACCTGGTACGGCGCTCTTTTGCTGGAGAACGCGGATCTTTGTGAGAGGGCGCTGGCCGAGATCGACGAAGATAAGCTATTCGAACCGGTTAATCCAGAACTTGTTGACTGAAAAAGTAAGATGTCGATGTAGTGCGGCATGACCGCGCCACATCGAATCCCAACCTCCCCAATTGAAGATTAGTACACATCACGCTCTTTTCGTTCGTGACTCATCCCGAGACCTCAAGCCTCACCTCCCCGGCGCCCGCTGAGCTTATCGAGGACGACCTCCTCCTGCTGGAGGTCGATGTCCCCCAGGGATTCGCTCTCGTTCTCGAAGTACGATCCGAAGACCTCGAAAAGGTCTCTGTAGGGCTCTGATACCGTCAGGGGCAACGACGTGCGCTCCCACTCGCCGAGCACTGGGGGCACCGCGATCCCGTCTTCGGTGGTGACCGAGGGCTGGACCGACTTTTCGCTCTCGAAGGCCCTTCTCTCGTCCACGATCCAGTTCTTCAGAAGGTCCGCGTACCTCGAGAGTAGGACGGCCTTTCGGATGCCGTCGTTCTGGTAGAAGTCGGGCTCGGCCTCAGGGAAGACCACCTGGGCCTCGTCGCCATCCTCAGTCCCGTTCCTGTCCTGGTAGCTCACCGCCAGGGTGAGGTTCCCGTCGGAGGAGATCTGTTCGAGCTTGATCAGGATGATCCCTCCCTTCACCTCTCCCTCCTCGGCCTTGGAGGGGAAGAGGGTGTTGACCTTCATGATCTCGCCCGTCGCCTCATCGGCCTCCGGCGACCCGTAGACCTTCTCTATCTTGTATCCGGGCGCGTCAAGATCGAGAAGAAGGTCGAAGACGAGGGGCGTCACCATGAAGTCGAACTCCTCATCCATCCTCTCCTCGAACTCGCTCGCCGAGTGGACCGAGTAGTAATTGGCACCCCGTACCTTGGTGATCTTCTCGACCAGCGCTGTGTTGAAGTCGACGCCTACCCCTATGAAAGTGGTGTAGATCCCCTCGTCAGCGTTCTCCTCGAGGATGCTCAAGAGGCCGCCCTCTCCGGTCTCGCCCAGGTTAGGCATGGCGTCGGTGAGAAAGATTATCCTGTTCTCCCGCTCCGAGGGGTCGATCTCGACGTACTTGCCGAAGGTGGCGGTTCCCTTCTCCATCCCAGCCTCCATGTTCGTCCCGCTGTACTCCTCGATATCGAGGATGGCGTCTTCAAGGGTTTCCAGGTCCTTCTCCCCGACCTTTGTCAGAGGCTCGACCACGTAGGCCTCATCGCTGAAGACGACGAGGCCGAAGCGGTCGTCCTCCTCGAGGTGGCCCAATAGGTCCACCACGGCCTGGTCTGCGATCTCCATCTTCGTCTTGGAAGAGTCCGCGTCCTCCTCGATATCAACCCTGTTTCCGAACTGGTCGTAGTAGTAATCGCTGAAGGGGCTGCCCATGGAGCCGGAGTAGTCGAGGACGACGACCAGGTTCAGCTTCTTTCTCGCAAAGTCGGTGATCCCGGAGTTGAGGCCGACGGATAGGTAGCGCTGAGCCTCTCCGGATATGGGATCGTTCGATATGGCAGTGCTGTAGGAGGGGCAGAAGAGCTTCTCGCACGCCTCCAGCTGGCCGGTCTCAAAGTAGTAGTCGTAAAAGAGCCCCTCGTAGGTCACGTCCGTTGGAAGGGGCATGTAGCCCTGCTCGATGTTCTCCCGGAAGTTCTCCACGTCCTTCGCCCCACCGACAGCAAGGCCTATTGAGGTGGTGGGGCTGACAGGGGCCGGGGCGGGTGCATAACTGTACATGGCAGGTGCCCTGACCCCTGACGCTCCGGACCCACCTGACTTTGCCATCCCTGGAGCAGCCATCCCCTCTTCAGCGATCCATCCTTCCTGAACCTGGAACCGGACAGTCTCGCTCTCGGCCCCGTCCAGGGTGTACCAGACCTCGTAATCCCCCACCCACTCGGCCTGATACCAGGCGCTGTAGACGTGGCCCGCCTCCACTTCTTCTGCTACAAGCTGATACGCGGTTCCCGTGGGATATCGGCAGCGAAGCTTCAGCTCTCCGCTCTCGGAAGGCGCGATCATCACCCTCGCCCAAGCTCCCATGGGGATCTCCAGGGTCGTTCGCTTCTCCTTCCCGCTGGAGTCGGTTATCCAGATGCCGCCCGTCTCCTCCCCTTCGGACAATAGGCCCTCGTCAGAAAGCCCTTCGGACGAGCTTGGCGCATCGAAACTGTACCAGTCGTATACATCTGCATAGTCGTCTCCCCAGGGCAGGTCCAGCCCCAGGGAGGGATCTGAGCAGAGAAGAACGACAGCTGCCAGGCAGAGTATCGTCGAAATGGTCTTCATATCATCATCTTCCAGATTAAATTCTGGGGGGATTGGATGAGGCAAGGGGTCACATCTGCGCTTCGCCTCGTCCATCCCCCAAATTTTCTCCCTCTAAACTTCCACAATCTCATAGGCGGTCCCGTCGTAGACGACGATCACCCGCTCGCCCAGGGCGAAGTAGTCGCCGAGGACCGAATTCTCCAAGATCAGGTCGAAGTACTCGTCGGATAGGAACTCGACCTTTTCAGTCTCCATCTTGGACCCGTCGAAGGCGGTATCGGTCCAGGTCTCGTTCCGGAGGACGAAGGTCTTGCTCCCGATCTGCTTTAGCACTTCTCCCACCTTCACGGGCTCAGAGACGCCCCCGTCGGCGCCGGTCGTCGTCGGCAAGAGCATCATAGGACCTGACAGAGGCGCCTCGGCCGCCGCCATCTCGCCCTGGAAGGCGGCCTTCTGGACCGCCGACGATCCATAGGAGGGAGCGGCCGCTTCGGCTGCCATCTCCGCTTGGAAGTCCCGAGAAATCGCCTCTCTGCCGGATTCCGAAAATATGTCATCCTCCTCGATCAGGAAGGAGGTGTAGGGGGTTATGATACCGTATCGGATGCTCAGGGCTACGATGGCGTCCACAAGCTCCGGGTCCTCGCCGTGGAGCCTGATCTCGGTGAGGTAGCTTCCGATGGCCCTTGTGGCCCAGAGCCTCGGGATGAAGTCGGCCCCGCCCTCCTCGGTGAAGTTGTTGCCGGGGTAGACGATTGCGACCTTCCTGTCGTTCACCGTCCCCGAGAGGATGATGGTGGTTTTGCCCCCGTTCCGGTACCGGCCCACCATGGCGAGCTGCGAGCCAACGAAGAGGTCGGGCGTCCTCTCAGGATAGATCTGGTCCGCCTTAATTGACCCGAAATCGACCTCGAGGTTCGACAAAACCGGGCTGCTGATCTTGGCGTAGAAGGCGCTCACCGTCTCGTCGATCCTCTGGCCGGGCCGAACGTAGGTGCTGGCTCCGCCGTGGTCGATGGAGAGCTGGTCGAGAAGGTCGGTGTCGACATCGTCCCCCACCCCGAAGCTGAAGATCCTGACGTTTTCAGGGGCCGCGTCCTCGACGTTCTCGAGGATCGCTCCCGTGTCCTCAACCCCCACCGTTGCAAGGCCGTCGGTGAGGAATATCACCGTCGTGGGCCGGTCGGGATCTGCCATCTTCACGGCCTCGATAAGAGCCCGGTTTATGTCGGTTCCTCCCAATGACTCGAGCCCTTCGACAAACTCCTTCCCGTCGTCCCAGTTCGATGCGGGCTCGATATTCGAGCTGAAGGTCACAAGGCCCGTGCTGAAGGCGACGACGTTGAACCCGTCCTCGGAGTTGAGGTTGTCAAGAACGTAGACGACGGCGTCCTTCGCCTGGTCCAGCTTTTCGCCCTCCATGCTTCCGGATACGTCCAGGACCAGGATCAGGTCTTTAGCCACCACGTCCTCGGGCTCGACCTCCACCTTCGGCGCTGCCAGGAGCAGGAAGAACCCGTCCTCGCCGGGCTCCTTGTAGCTGAGGAGACTCAGTCCCACGTCCTCGGGGCTGACCGAGTAGTAGAGCTCAAAGTCCCGGTCCGGGAGGACGTCATACTCCTCAAAGCCCAGAAGGGCTGAAAAGTCGTTTTCCCTCTCGATGAAGACCTGGTGGCTGGGCGAGTAGACCGCCTTGATCGGAACCTCCGACTCGATATCGGCGGTCATCACCACCTCCTCAAGAGGCTTTGAGGAGTACCTCTCGGTGCTGAGGGGATAGACGTAGTGGACGAGGCCGTTTTCGAGCGGGAGGACCTGGCTGTACTCAAGCTCTATCCTCCTCTCTTCCCCGGGAGGTATGGGAAAGACGCTCGCCTTCAGAGCCTTTCTGTCAACGTACTCCAGAAGGGCGGGGTCGCGCATCCTCCTCACGATGTCGTTGTAGATATCCCGGGCCTCGTCAGCCTCCAAAATCTCGCCCCTGACGGGCTCGCCGTCGACCCACATGACGAAGTCGCTTACTGCAGCTCCCTCCGGCAGGGGAAATATGTAGGTCCCCTCTGCGGTCCAGGGGTTATCGTTGACGAAGACCTGGTCGACCCTGGTGGTCGCCACCTGGTCTTCGATCGTCACGTCGACGTGATGGTACTTGATGGCGAGAGCCTCGTCCAGCTTCACGATCGGAACGTCTGGCGGCGGATCGACGATTATTATCCCGTCAGCTCCCGCCGGCGTGGCCAGTCCCAACATTGCCGCCGTGAGCATCAAAATCAGAATGTAGCAAATTTTCATGGTTCCAAGTCCCCTATTTTCAGTTCGTTCTTGCGGCCTAGAGGCCGGAGCGGTTCAATACCTGACAATTGATTCTCTTGATGCTAAAAATATTGCGCTCGTGCTCAAAAATGAAGGCTGCAGGGATCTTGTTAGGCCGATCGCCTCATATGCCTCGCCGATCGGCCGGATCCGTCTCAAGCCAAAAACCAAAAATGTTGGATGATGGGGTTAAAACCCCCCATCATTCATTTGAAGAGGTCCATGAATCCGTAGAACTCCTCTGGATCGGCTCCGCTTATTTCGACGTCTCCGCCGGAGACTGCCTCCTCAGGATTGAGCTTTCCTAAAACCAGGTTCTTCCACGTCAGCGAGTCTGTGACGATGGTGAACTTCGGATTGTCAGCGATCACTGGCTGAACTTCCACGATCCCCCTGCGAACGTATATGGCATAGTCGCCAGACACGGAATCATCCGAGAGATCGAGGCCGACGACATACTCCTCATCCAGGGCTTTGGAGGCGTTGAGACTCACAGCCATGATCCTGAAGAGGGTCTCCATCGGCATGTAGAAGACCATATTATCGTCCATTGCTCTGAAGCCGAGGTCGAGCAACGGGATGCTTATCTGGCCCGTCTCTTCGAGGTACTCGGAGAGCAAGTAGTATCTCACCTGGGTGTTGGAGGTCTCTTCGGCCAGGGAGATCAGCGCCGAATTCTTGACCTCCCGAGCTTCAGCATTCTCAGGATCGAGGATGAGGACGTTGTCTGAGAAGATCAGAGCCCGTTTCATATCGCCCTCATCCAGAGCTGCCTTCGCCTTGACGGCCAGCTCGTCTACGCCGCCAGCCAGGTAAGCCATATCCTCCGCCTCTTCGGTGGGAGATGTCGGGAATATATCTCTGCACTTACCGGTGAACCATCCCAAGTATTGCTGGTAGATCTGGAATACGTCTCGGTCTATTTCGCCATAGCATTCCATCAAATTCGGATCGGCGGCGAGGTGGGGTGGCAGATCGATGACTTCGATTATCTCACCGGCGGTCAGCCCCTTGTTCATGTAACGGACCGTCTGGTCGTGGACGTACTGAAGGGCGTCCCGGGCGTTGGTGAGGGCGCGGCTGACGTTCTCAGCGCCGACGATCGGTCCTCCGCTGCTGTGGATTAGGACCAGGGAACATGCTCAATAAAATATTATATCATGCTACGTTATAAATTAAGTTAGCCAAC
>CAZNGI010000124.1:0-6719 GCA_964572505.1 uncultured Methanotrichaceae archaeon
CGGCTGAGAGCTTCGAAAAAGGCAGACCCTTTGGCGGTCAAAGCCCTCACTTTTGCCCTCCTGGCGATCCTCATCCTTCCAAACGTCGTCGGACTGATGGAGATCGCCGAGGATCGACCGGAGGTCGCAGGAGACTGGCTCGAAACTCTCGATTGGCTGGAAGAGAATACGCCCGCCACGGAGGGGTTCGAGCGGCCCGTCCTGGCCGGGGAGTACGGCGTTTTGAGCTGGTGGGATTACGGCAACTGGATCCTTTACCAGTCGAGAAGGCCGGTGGTGGCAAATAACTTCCAGGCGGGGGCGAAAGATGCTGCCAGGTTCTTCCTTTCGCAGAGCGAAGAGGAGGGCCTGGCAATAGCGAAGGCGAGGAACGTCAGATATGTGGTAACCGACGAGAAGATGATCTACAGAAAGCTTCCGGCAATCGTCCACTGGATAGACGAAGATCCCGAAAGTTACATCATAATATCAGCTGATTCGGACCTCGTCACCTTCGAGCACTCCAAGAGGTTTTTGGGATCTGTCCTGGCCAAGCTTCACCTCCTCGACTGCACGAACCTGGGCCACTTCCGCCTCGTCTACGAGTCAAAGACCTCTGCTGGCCTCAAGTTTCCGACGAGCGAGGTCAAGGTATTCGAGCGGGTCGAGGGAGCAAAGATCGCGGGAACGACGCCCTACGAAAAGCCGATGGGAGTGATCCTGGATATGACGTCAAACCGGGGGAGAAAGTTCCAGTACTTCAACTCGGCGATGCCGGTGGATGGCCGCTACGAGGTCACAGTCCCCTATTCGACGGATGGCAGCCTCGAAACTCACTCGATCGGCCCCTACCTCGTGGGACCTGTGGAGGATTTCGTTGGAGGGGAATCCAGGGACGTCAATGTGAGCGAGGAGGATGTCCTCTTTGGGAGGGTTGTCGAGGTCAACTTCTGACCGGTTGAGCTGCGGAGGTTCAGCCCCGCAGCCGTCTTATCCCTTCACCTCATCGCCTTGATGATCTCCCTGCAGAAGGCGGGCAGATCCGAGGGCGATCTCGAGGATATCACATTTCCGTCGACGACCACCTCCTCGTCGACCCAGACCGCTCCCGCGTTTCTCATGTCGTCTTTGATCGCCGGGGCTGAGGTCATCCTCTTTCCCCGTACGACGTCGGCGGAGATCAGAACCTGGGCTCCGTGGCAGATGGCGGCCACCACCTTTCCGTCGTCGAAGAGGGCTCTAACAAGCTCCAGGGTCTTCTCGCACCTCCTGAGCCTGTCGGGGGCCCAGCCTCCGGGGACTATCACGCCGTCGAACTCCTCCGCCTCGACCAGGGCTTCGTCTGCTCGAAGATCGATCTCGGCGGGGCGGCCGTACTTGCTTGTCACGACCTCGTCGCCGTCTGCCGTCCCGACGACGACCACCTCGGCCCCGGCCTCCGCCATCCTGTAATAGGGGTACCAGAACTCGGGGTCCTCGTAATCCCTCGCCACCAGCAGCGCGACTTTCTTTCCCTTAAGTTCCATATCTTCGTCACCTCTTATTTCCATTCCAAATCATTCCCCATCAACTTCGGAGCAGGAGCTGGCAGCAGGTCTTGATGCAGAGGCCAGGGACCACGTTTCGCCCCTCCCGGTCTAGGGCCTCGATCACCTCCTCGTTCTCGGTCCCGGGCTGGAGCCAGAAGGTCTCAAAGCCCTGCTCCCGGGCCTCCTCGGCGAGGGCGAAAACCGCCTCGGGCCGCCTGAAGACGTCCAGGATGTCGATCTTTTCGGGGACGTCCTTTAGAGATCCGAGGACCTTCTCCCCCAGGATCTCCTCTCCCTCGTGCTCGGGGTTTATGAAGTACATCTTGAAGCCGTATCTTTTCACCACCTCCGAGACGAAGTAGCTCGGCCTGTATTCGTCGGGAGATATTCCTACGACGGCGACGGTTCTGCTATTTTTCAGGATATCTCTCAGCTTTTCATAGTCCTCAATGATGGGCATCGGGCATCGACTCCTGGGGTTCGGAAAAAATTATTAATCAACGTCCTTCGATTAATTTCAATTAACCTCAATTAATTTTAATTAATGTTAATTAATCTCTATTTTAATTAACGACGTCATAAAGTGTCGATTCTCGATGGTGAACCTCTCCCGGAGCGTCTCCGCAGGTCGTCGAGTTCTCCTCCAAGCACAATTCGGCGATCTCTTGGCCCCTCATCTCCTTGAGGACGAGGTCGAGGTTGTCGGCATAGGTGGCCACCATCGGATCGTCGGGGCCGCGGACCCTCTCGCCGATCTCCAGGGACAGCTCGAAGCAGGCTTTTGCGCCCTGAAGGTCTCCCATCTCACGGAGGACCCAGCCCAGGTTGTTGACGGTGGTGGCCACCATCGTGTGGTCGGGGCCGTAGGCCCCCTCGCAGATATCCAGGGCTCTCTCGAAGCAGGCCTTTGAGCCCTCTAGGTCTCCCAGGTCCCACAGGACCCCGCCGAGGTTGTTGACGTCGGTGGCGACGTTGGGGTGGTCTGGGCCATAGGACCTTTCGTCGATCTCAAGCGCCCTCTCAAAGCACCTCTTTGCCTCCTCGAAATCTCCCATATCCTGCAGGACGAGGCCGAGGTTGTTGACGTTTATGGCGACGTTGGGGTGGTCTGAGCCGTAGACCTGCTCGTCGATTGCAAGGGCCCGCTCAAAACAGCTTTTGGCGCCCGCCAGGTCACCCATGTCCCGGAGGACGAGGCCGAGGTTGTTGAGGTAGGTTGCCACCATCGGGTGGTCGGGGCCGCGGGCCCTCTCGCCGATATCAAGTGCCCTCTCGAAGCAGACCCTGGCCCCCGTTGCATTGCCCGAGTCGCGGAGGGCGAGACCGAGGTTATTGACGACGGTGGCGACGTTGGGGTGGTCAGGGCCGTATGCCTCCTCGGCGATCTCAAGAGCCCTCTCAAAGCACCTCTCGGCCTCCAAAAGGTCACCCGAGGAGTAGAGGGCAAGGCCCCTGTTGTTCAGATCGACGGCATCCGCCGGATTTGCCTCGCCTGGGCCCGGATCGATCGCAGCGGCCTGAAAGGCGAGAGATATGCAAATTATACAAATCAGGATGGGCGAGAGGAGTTTTGATGTCATTCAATTCAGCTGCCATTTATACCTTCAATGCGATAAAAAATTTTCGGCGAGGTTCTTTTTGGAGTTCCGATTTGGGAGGGGCAAACGTCACAAAATCCGCAGGCTACGTAACGGCCGAGTTATCAAAAGATTCCACCCGCCCATTTTAGGCCCACCAATTTTCCGCGCCGCCCGGCCCCCCTCTCGCCGGAGCAAATCCTTTCGTTGATGTAAAAAAGAGCCCCTAGAGCCTCGTCTGCCTCTGGCCAGAGCCCCGGTTCCCGAAGGCGTAATACTGGCTCTGGTCGATCAGGTCCTGGAGCGCCTCCTCGGGCGTGCTCTCGCCGCCCCGTCCGAGAGGCCCCAGCATCTGGATGATCTCCTCCAGGGTCGGGGTCTCGGCCTCGCACTGGGATATGATGCGAGATAGGAGGTCGATGATGGGGTCGATGGAGGGGCCCGAGGTGAGAAGGAGTAGGAGAACATCCTCGTGGGTTAGGTGGTAATCCTTCACTACCCTTGCCAGGGAGAGGAGCGCTGAGATCGAGATCGCCCGAATCTGTCCCTCGTCGTCCCCCTCGATGACGGCGTCCTCGACGCGGAGGATTTCGGAATCCTGGACGACGAGAAGGCCGAGGGCGCTCAGCCCCTCTTCCTCTCCCTCCTCCAACTCCCCCTCACCTTTTTCCGCGACCTCTGCCTCTCCCGCCCCTTCGCCCGCCGGTGCGGCGGCGGAGATTGAGATGAGGCTTTCCACCCGGCCGAGGAGGGCACCGAGGTCCAGAGGCTCTTCCTCGGCCACCATCTCCAGAAGAAAGTGGACCTCCGAGGAGGACTTCCAGTGACCCCCGAACAGGAGGCTCGGCTCAAAGCCCAGAGGAGTCCCAAGGCTCCAGACGAGATCCCGGAGGGCGAGGCGGTGCTGCTGGTCGGGCCTCTTTTGGGCCGAGGCCACGAGCTCCCTGATCGAGTCTGAGTCCTCAGCCGACTCAACCAAAAAGCTCCGAAACCTCTTTCTTGAATCCTCCAGCTCCAGGTCGCCCGCGAGGGAAAGTATCTGATCGAGATCGATCTTCATCGCTCAAGTTTCAGCGAGGCCGGTTTAGATATACCTATCTCACGCCGTCCATCCCTTGCCTATTCCGTGAAGACGACCTCAACCTCCTCCACGTCCCAGAGGGGCTCGATCTTCTCGATGACTTCTTCTCTGATGGCGTTGGCGAACTGGTGGCCGGGTGGAAGGTCGATCACGACCTTCACCTTACCGTCCTCGACCTCGACCTCCTCGACGAGCTTCGTCCTCACCAGGTCGAGGCCCGAGAGCGGGTTCATCACCTTCTTCAGCCGCTTTTCCACCACTTCCTGTGTCGTCGGTACCTTCTCTGTGACAAGGCCGTGCCTCTCCTCGTAGTCACGGATGGCGGACCTGAGCCCCTCCACGGCCAGGACCGAGCAGTGGGCCTTGATCGGAGGAAGGCCCCCCAGGGCCTCGGAGGCCTGTTTCCATGAGATCTTCTTCGCCTCATCCAGGGTCTTTCCCTTGGCAAGCTCGGTGATGATCGAGCCGGTGGCGATGTTCGAGGCGCAGCCGTAGGACTGGAACTTAATGTCCGTAATCGTCTTCGTCTCTTCGTCCACCTTGATGTGGACCGATACCATGTCGCCGCAGGCGGGGCTACCCTCCATCGCCTTGCCGTCGGGGTCTTCGATCTCGCCGACGTTCCGGGGGTGCTTGAAGTGCTCCAAAACCAGGTCGCTATAGGGAAACTTGCTCATCTCAATCCTCCTCTACCTTCCTTTTCCCAGGGGGCTTATCTTCCGGAGGGTATCCACCACCTCGGAGATGGCGTCGACCACCGCGTCTGCCTCCTCCATGGTGTTGTACCTGCCCAGGGTGAACCTGACCGACCCGTGAGCTCGTTCGTGGTCGCCCCCGATCCCCGCGATCACGTGGCTCGCCTCAAGGGACCTGGAGAAGCAGGCAGATCCCGTGCTCACCGCAAAGCCCCTCATGTCCAGGTGGAGGGTGATCGACTCTCCCTCAACGAGGTGGAAGGTGACGTTGGCGTTCTGGGGCGTCCTCCGGCTCCTGTGGCCGTTGAGGGTCGTTTGGGAGATCTCGGAAAGGGCCCGGTCGAGGATCCTATCTCGCAACTCTCTCAACCGCTCGTTCTCATCAAAGGTGACGAGCTCGGCGGCCGCTGCAAAGCCGACGGCTCCGGGGATGTTCTCCAGGCCCGCCCGCCGGTCGAACTCCTGGTAGCCTCCGTCCATCCACTTGGTGATCGGTGTCTTCTCCCTGATGTAGAGGCCGCCCGTCCCCCTCGGCCCGTGGATCGTATGGGCGGAAATCGTGATCAGGTTTGCTGGAACCCTCTCGGCGTCGATGGGCAGCCGCCGGAAGGTGTGGGTCGCATCGGTGTGAAAGAGGACGTGATTGTCCATGCAGATCTGGCCGATCGCCTCGACGTCCTGGACCGTCCCGATCTCCTGATTTCCATGCTGGATCGAGACGAGGATCGTCTCCTTCTTAATCTCCTCCTGGAGCCTGTCGGTGTCGACGAGGCCGTCGCCATCGACCTCAAGGTAGGTCACCTCAAAGCCGTCACGCTCCAGGGCCTTTGCGCTGTGAAGGACCGGAAAGTCCTCGATCTTCGTCGTAATTATGTGGCGGCCCTTCTTTTTGCCGAGGGAGAGGGCGACGCCCTTGATGGCCGAATTGCTCGACTCGGTGCTCCCGGAGGTGAAGACCACCTCCTCGGGCCCGGCCTTTAGCATCCCGGCGAGCTTCTCCCTGGCCCCGGTCAGGGCCTCCTTCGCCTCGATCCCCATCGAGTAGCCGAACTCCGAGGTCGCCACGGCGTAGACCTCGAGGAAGTAGGGCTTCATCGCCTCGAGCACCCTTTCGTCGAGCCTGGTGCTGGAGGCGTTGTCAAGATAAACGGAAGTTTCGAACATCTTCTAATGATCCCTCCTGATATCTCCTCATCCTTCCCGATCCCTCTCCCAAAACGCCAACCTCAGAAGAAGACTCAGATGAAGAGGTTGATCGCCGATCCTCTCGCTTCCTGGACGTAGGTCCCGACGGCCCCGTACTCTTCGATCAGGTCCTGGCGCAGGTCCTCTTTTCTGATCCCCATCACCTCCATCGTCATCTCGCAGGCGATGATTTTGCCCTCCAGCTCCTTGAAGTCTGAGAGGAGCTTATCGAGGGATGCCACCTTCGCCGCTTTCATCCTCTTTTTCACCATCCATCGGCCGAGGCCCAGCATGTTCATCTTCGAGAGGGGGCCCTTCTCCAGGCCGCCCTTCTTGAGCCGCTGGAGGCCCCAGAAGGTGAAGAAGAGGGTCGCCTCCATCCCCATGGCGAGGGCCCCGTTGGCGATTATCAGAGCGCTGTAGATCTTGTCGAGGTCGCCGCTGTGAACGATTATCGTGACCTTATCCGCCCCTTCTTCTTTCATCTCCTTATCCTGATCCGCCATTCGCCTTCCTCCTCGCCCTCGACCTCCAGAAGCTCAAGGCCCAACGCCTTCACCGCCATCGGGATCTCCTTTTTGGAGGCGGGATGGTCCCCCGTCACCTCCACCACGTCGCCCGGCGCCGCCTTCTTCAGGGCCTTTCTCGTCTCCACCAGGGGCACAGGGCAGTT
>CAZNGI010000125.1:0-6661 GCA_964572505.1 uncultured Methanotrichaceae archaeon
TCAGATCCTGACCGTCATCTCAAGCGGCCTCGATTCCAGGATCGCCCTCTTCATCCCCCTGATCAGATCTTCCAGCCCCTCGAGGTCGCCCTTCGATATCAGGTCGACGCAGGCAGACCCGACGATGGCGGCGTCGGCTCCCGCTCGAATAACCTCGGCCGCCTGCTCCGGCGTCGATATCCCAAAGCCCACGGCCTTGGGCAGATCGGTCTTGACCCTCTCGATGAGGGCTTTTGTGGACGAGAGGACCTCGGACCTTGCGCCGGTCACACCGGACCTGGCCACCAGATAGAGAAAACCGCTCGAGCTTTCGGCTACGTAGGGAACCCTCTCGGCCGGCGTGTTCGGTGCCACGAGATATATCAGGTCGACATCGGCCTCTTTGCAGGCATCCCTCAGGGGTCCGGCCTCCTCCGGCGGCAAGTCTGGGACGATGAGGCCGGTGATGCCGCTGGCCGCACAGTCCTGGGCGAACCTATCCAATCCCCGCTGGTAGATCATGTTGTAGTAGCCCATGAAGACGAGGGGTAGGTCCGCCTTGACCCTGGAGGCCATCTCGAAGTAGAGGTCTGTGTTCATCCCGGCCTCGATCGCCCTCTGGGCCGCAGCCTGGATAACGGGCCCGTCGGCGATCGGGTCGGAGTGGGGAAGGCCGACCTCGACGACGTCTGCGCCAGCTCTCGCCAGAAGCTCCACGATCTCTGGGGTTGATTCGGGCGTCGGATCGCCTGCGCAGATGTAGGCTATGAGGAGCGGCCTGTGCTCGAAGGCCTCGGCAAGCTTCATCTTAATTTCCTCCCCTCGTGCTCCATGACCGTCGCCAGATCCTTGTCCCCCCGGCCCGAGAGATTGATTATCGAAACCTCCCCGAGAGTCTCCGGGTTTTTGAGGGCGTAGCCCACGGCGTGAGACGACTCGAGAGCCGGGATTATGCCCTCGAGCATCGAGAGGCGCCTGAACCCCTCGAGAGCGGTCTCGTCGTCGGCAATTGCGGGCGTGACACGGCCGACCTCGACCAGGTGGGCGAGCTCAGGCCCTACCCCTGGATAGTCGAGGCCCGCTGCCACGGAGTAGGACTCGAGGATCTGGCCGTAGGGGTCCTGGAGGATCTTCGTCATGGCGCCGTGGAGGACCCCCTCCTCGCCAAAGTTGAGACAGGCCCCGTGGTCTGCGATCTTGTCGTCGTGGGATATGCCCCTTCCACCAGCCTCGACGGCGATGAGTTTCACGTCATCTTTCAAAAAGCCCGAGAAGATCCCCATGGCGTTGCTCCCGCCTCCGACGCAGGCCGCGACGGAGTCGGGGAGCCTCCCCTCGGCCTTCAGGATCTGCTCTCTCGCCTCGGTCCCGATGACGCTCTGAAGCTCTCTCACCATCAGGGGGTAGGGGTGGGCTCCTGCCACCGTCCCCATCAGGTAGTGGGTCTCTTCGTAGCTGGCGGCCCAGTCCCTCATGGCCTCGTTGATGGCGTCTTTGAGGGTTCTCGATCCCGACTTGACCGGGATCACCTTCGCGCCCATCAGCTCCATCCGATAGACGTTCATCTTCTGCCGTTCGATGTCCACCTCGCCCATGTAGATCTCGGTCTCAAGCCCCAGGTTCGCCCCGACCATGGCTGCGGCAACGCCGTGCTGTCCCGCCCCGGTCTCGGCGATGAGCCTCGTCTTTCCCATCTCCTTTGCGACCAGAGCCTGGCCGAGGACGTTGTTCAGCTTGTGAGCCCCACCGTGGACCAGGTCCTCCCTCTTCAGGTAGACCTTCCGCCCGAGCTCTCGCGAGAGGGACCTCGCCTCGTAGAGGGGGGTGGGCCTTCCGGCGTAGTTGGCGAGAAGGCCGGAAAGCTCCCGACTGAACTCTGGGTCCTCCTTGAGGCGGCCGTAGGCCTCGGCCAGCTCCTTTAAGGGCTGCATCAGGGTCTCGGGGACGAACTGCCCGCCGTACCTCCCGAACCTGGTATTTGACGTCACTGTGATATTCATCAACTGTCATCCGCTCCAAAGAATGTATGATTCAGCGCTTTTAAGGGACCCCGCTTTCAAGGGCGCCCCATCCCGTTGAGGGCCATAAGGAGTCCGGGCTCCTTCATCAAAGAGGTTCCGACGAGAAGGGCATCGGCCCCGGCGTTCTCCATCCTCACAACGTCCTCCCGAGTGTTTATGCCGCTTTCGGCCACCACGAAGAGGCCCGAGGCCTTCGCCACAGGTCCCAGCCGCTCGAAGGTCTCAAGGCTGACTTCCAGGGTCGCGAGGTTCCTGTTGTTTATCCCGACGATCCGGGCGTCGGTCCTGAGGGCTGCCTCCAGCTCGGCCGCGGTGTGGACCTCCACCAGAGGCTCAAGATTCCTGGATAGGGCTGCCTCCACCAGCTCTTCGAGGGGCTTGGAGAAGGCGGCGATGAGGAGGACGAGGTCTGATGCGACCTCGTCGAGCTGCCTCTCGTCCAGTATGAAGTCCTTCCTCAGTATGGGAAGGCTGGCTGCCTTCCTCGCGATCCTGGCGTTATCCAAAGATCCCAGGAAGTAGGTCGGCTGGGTGAGGACCGAGATGGCGCATGCCCCCATACCCTCGTAACCTCTGGCGATAGTGGCCACCTCCTGGGGCGATAGGGCTCTTTCCAGGATTCGGGGCTTGATCTCGGCTATGATGGGGCTGATCCCCCTCGACCGCAGAGACGCCGCCCGGGCCGTCAGATCCCTGGAATCGGTGATCTGAACCCGGGTCTTCGGATCGGCCTTCGGAAGCTCTGCAAGCCTCGCCTCGGTCTCTCTCAGGACCTCTCTGACCACGTCGGAGGTCACCTGACCAATCCCTCCAACCAGTTGGATATCAGCTTCTTTCCGTTTGGCGTCAGGACCGACTCCGGGTGGAACTGGAGGCCCACCACGGGAAGGCTTCTGTGTCTCACCCCCATCACCACCCCTTCGGTGGTCATGGCCGAGATTCCCAGGGGCGGAGCCAGCCTCTCGACGGCCAGGGAATGGTAGCGCCCCCCCTTCAGGGGGTTTTCGAGTTCCCGGAATATGCCCCGGCCGTCGTGGAAGATATCAGAGGCCTTGCCATGGACCGGGGTCGTCCTACTGATCGTCCCCCCGTAGGCGAGGTTGATCGCCTGGTGGCCGAGGCAGACGCCCAGGATCGGCGTTCCCTCAAACATCCTCATGATCTCGATGCAGCTTCCGATGTCCCTGGGATTTGCGGGATGGCCCGGCCCCGGCGAGATCACGATCCCCAGGGGGTCGATCTCCTTCACCCTGGCGGGCTCGATCCGGTTGGAGATAACCTCGGTCTCGGGGTGGAACTGGGATACGTAGTCCACAAGGTTCCAGACGAAGGAGTCCTGGTTGTCGATGAAGAGGATCGTCTTTCTGGTCACAGCTCCACCCCCAGGGCTCGCTTCATGGCGGCCATCTTCCGTTCCGTCTCCAAAAACTCTCGGTGAGGGTCTGAGTCGGCGACGATCCCCGCCCCAGCCTGGACGATGGCGAGGTCGCCCTCCATCACTACGCTTCTGATGGTGATGGCAAAGTCGGCGGACCCGTCGGCGGAGAAGTAGCCTACGCCCCCACCGTAGATTCCTCTCGCCGCCCCTTCCAGGTCGTCGATGATCTCCATCGCCCGGATCTTTGGGGCTCCCGATAGGGTTCCCGCCGGGAAGATCGCCCTTGCCGCGTCGAACTGGTCACACTCGTCCCGGAGCGTCCCCCGAACGGTCGTCTCGATGTGCTGGACGTGAGAATACTTCAGAACCGACATGAAGTCCTCCACCAGGATCGATCCCGCCTTTGAGACGGACCGAACGTCGTTTCTCCCGAGGTCGACGAGCATCACATGCTCTGCCCTCTCCTTCTCGTCCTCCAGCATCCTTGCGGCGAGGAGGTCGTCCTCCTCGGGGCTTCCTCCCCTGGGGCAGGTTCCGGCGATGGGGTTTGTCGTGACGACACGGTCATAGAGGCTGAAGAGGGTCTCGGGGGACGCACCCACCAGGGACTCTTCTCCAAACCCGAAGATGTAGGTGTAGGGGCTCGGGTTTATCTCCCTCAGCCTCTTGTATAGGAGGACGGGGTCGGGCCTCGCGAGCAACACCCTCGTCCTCCTGGATAAGACCACCTGGAATATGTCGCCATCGAGGATGTGCTCTTTGGCCTTTCGGACCGACTCCTCGAAGGGCTCGGCTGGATCAGACTCGATCGATACCGGCTCAAGATCTCCGGCCTCCGGTTCCTTCACGTCGAGGTCTCTGAGGTGGTCTATGGCATCTCTGGCGATTTTTTCGGGATCATCCTCGGGGACTAGGGGAGCCACCGCCAGGCAGACCTTTCCGGTGAGGTGGTCGAAGACGAAGCTCTTCTGGAATATCCCGAACTTCGCGTCCGGGGTATCCGAGGTCGAGGGTCTCTCGATCCTCTCGCCCACCAGGTCGTAGGCTAGGTAGCCGATCCCGCCCCCGAGGAAGGCCTGCCTTCCGAACTTCGAGGGCCCGCCGCTGGCGGGAAGGGCGGACCGAAGGAGGTCGAAGAGGTCCATCCCCGGTCTGATATCGCCGGCGAGGACGGATTTATCGTCACCAGCCCCGTCGATCCTGGCAGATGTGACGAGCCTCTTTTCCAGGACCTCTTCGAGCCCGTCGCCGCCGTCGCAGATATCGAGGTTGAAGCGTCTGCCCTTCACCGTCACCACGGCGGCGGGGCTTGCTCCCACGAAGGAGAACCTGGCCCTTTGGCCCGATTTCTCCACCGACTCCAGGAGGAAGGGGTACTTCTCCTGGCGGAGGGCGCAGTAGAGGTTGAGGGGTGCCTGAGGATCGACCAGATCCGTGACCTCGAAGAGCCGGGGCACAGGTCCCATCTCCAAGATATCCGATAACCTCTCGGGGGGAGTGTCTACCGCCGAGGGCAAGTCCTCACCTCCCTCAGGAAGGCCTCGATCTTCTTTGGGTCCTTCTCTCCACCAGTCTCAACACCCGAGGATACGTCCACGGCGTAGGGCCTTACGGTCTTTATTGCCCTCGCCACGTTCTCGGGGTCCAGGCCGCCTGCCAGGATCACGGGGACGTCGATATTTTTCACGAGATCTGCGCTCAGATCCCAGTCGTGAACTGTGCCTGTCCCGCCGAGCTTTCCGCCTTCAAGGCTATCGAGGAGAAGGGCGTCTGCGACCTTCGCCAGGCTCTGGGCCTCCTTCTCCATGCCCGCCTTTGCCGGGATGGTTGCCACCAGCCTCTGGGGCACCGTCTCCCTAAGGGTCACCAGATCCTCAAAGCTCAAGGAATCGTTGACCTGGATCACGTTGGCTCCAGTGTCGAGAGCGAGCTTTGCCGCCTCTGCGATAGATTCGGGCTCCACCACGATCACGCTGGAGACGAAGGGTGGAAGACCCTCGATCAGGGCTCTTGCCTCCTCCCGACCGATGCACCTTCTGGATCGGGGAATCTCCACCACGAAGCCGACGGCGTCGACTCCTGCGGCGACGGCGACATCCCTCGTCGCCACGTCCTTTATCCCGCAGATCTTGGCCCTGGTCACAGAAATCGCTCCAGCTTCTCCGGGTTGCCGTTGGCGTCAACCATCCTCTTCAACGTCTCAAGGGCTCGTCCCGAGTCTATCGACTCCTCCGCCATCCTCGCGCCATCGAATAGAGTCTCGGCGATCCCGGAGACGTAGAGGGCGGCACCGGAGTTCATGGCGACGATATCTCTTCCGGGGTTTTGGGCCCCAGAGAGGATATCCACCAGTTTTTTGGCGTTCTCCTCGGGGCTTGCTCCCTTGATCTCCACCAGGGAGGCCCGGGGGTAGCCGAACTCTTCGGGAGTCACGGTATACGTCCTCAAGCTCCCCCGGTTCAGCTCGGATATTAGAGTCGTGCCGGTGTTTGTGATCTCATCGAGCCCCGACCCGTGGACGACCACCGCCCTCTCGGCGCCCAGGATCTTGAGGGCAGAGGCGAGCTTATCGCAGAGGGTCGGATCGTAGACCCCCATAACCTGAAACTTCGCTCCGGCCGGGTTCGTCAGGGGTCCGAGGATGTTGAAGACCGTTCTCATGGCAAGCTCTCTTCTGATGGAAGCGACCCTCTTCATGGAGGGGTGGAATATGGGAGCGAGCATGAACCCGATCCCCAGGGTCTCGATGCTCTCACACACCTTCTCGGGCTCCAGGGCGACTTCGACGCCCAGCTCCGAAAGAACGTTCGCGCTTCCGCAAGCGGAGCTGACGGCGTAGTTTCCGTGCTTTGCCACAAAGGCGCCAGAAGAAGCGGCGACTATCGCCGCGGCGGTGCTGACGTTGATGGTGTTCGTCCCGTCCCCTCCCGTGCCGCAGGTGTCGACTAGGGGCCCGGCTACCTCAGGATGGATCCGGACCGACGAGGACCTCATGGCCTTGGCGAGCCCCGCGATCTCCGAGACCGACTCCCCCTTCATCTTGAGGGCGATCAGGAGCGCCCCGATCTGGGCGTCCGTCGCCCCTTCGAAGATCTCGCCCAGGAGCGCCTCAGCCTCCGAGACGGAGAGGTCGGCACCCTCCACGATATTTTGGAGATATTTCATAGGATCACCACAATGTATGATTTTGTACTATAATGTCTAAATATCAACGTTGTATATAAGGATTGTGCATTGTGGATTTTTGGGGGGATTTGGTGTTGAAAAAAATCCTCTTCTAAGG
>CAZNGI010000126.1:0-6621 GCA_964572505.1 uncultured Methanotrichaceae archaeon
CCGTAAGGTCATCACATAAATATGAATACAGATCATTCCAAATAGTATTTATAATATCATCTAGAGGATATATGCCCTTTTTGAAGTCCTCTGGCCTGGATGTTCTGGTCAAATGAAACCAACATGTAGTATCGAATGACGGCTGAATTTTGAATTTTGTTACCATTTCATCAAGTAAAACAGTTTCTATACAATTAAAATCAAGAATAATTTTGGATTCGAGTCTAGTTATATCGAGATCAGATAAAAATCGTTTTATATCCGATATTGGAATATTGAAAATTGATTCTAAAGAATACTCCAAAGATTCTATAGACTCGCAATCTAATACGCTCATTAAATAGCCATCATATTTAACTATCTTAAACATTTCGCTTAAGTGGGTTAACATCTGAGCAGTTTAGCTCCGAGAAAAGGGGACTTCGCAAGATGCGGAAGGAGCCTGACGACGTGAAAATAGATAGAAAGTTTAAGGCGAAGAACGCATTAATTTGCTTAAATTTTTATCGCTACAGTTTGAATATTACACGTTATTAGATCCAGCCGATATTGAGATGATCGATAAGTATTCCCCCCATTAGCCCAGCGACTCCGGCAGCTTCTCCTCGGGGCCGAAAGGAAGCGTCGCCCTGTGCATCACCAGGCACTCGTCGAAGTGAAGCGCTCTATTCAGGACCAGCCGCTTTCCCCGATCGGTCAGGGCGTAAACCGGTATCGAGATCCCGATCTGGAGCGTTGCGCGCCTGCCGACGACGTCCCGAACAGTCCGTGAGGCGCAGGCCCAGACGACGTCGCAGCTTTCTGCGAGGACTTCTGCCTGATCCTCGGCGACGCCGAGGTTGTGGACCGCGAATATGACCGGCCCCTCGCCCGCCGAAGTTGAAGCCATCTTTCGGATCTCTTCTGATTCGAAGGCCCTTCTTCCTGTGATGGTGACGACGATCCTCTCAAACCCCGCATCAAGAGCCCTCCTGTACCCCTCGACCTGATCGATGGTGCACCGGTCGTCGAGGAGGATAGAGCCCCTCTCTCGAAGGCCCGTTTGGATCTCTTCGATCGGCTCGGTCCTGACGAGGCCTGTCATGTGAGCGCCAAGGGCCTGGACGACCTCGGGCCTCGTCGCAATGACCGTTCCCGCGCCCTCACAGACGACGACGGCCGCATCGACGAGCCCCTCCTTCATCCCGTCGGAGATCATCTCCGATGCGCCGAAGCTTACGGGCCGCTCGGATAGCTCCAGGACACGATCGGGGCCGTACATCCCAAGCTCCTCGATGTGACTTCCGAGGACCGACTCGACGGTCTCTTTTGACTCGGCTTTGTGGCCATAGAGGCCGCTTCTGAGAGGACACCACTTCACCTTCGGGTCTGAGAGGACCTCGATCCTCCCGTCCCTCACCCTCACGAGAGCCCCGGCCATCTCCACTAGATGCTCTGCCAAACGAATCAACCTTTCAAAAATCGCTTTTCCTTATCCTTCAGAATTCAGCGAATCCTCCTGGATGAACTTCAGGGCCACCGAGTTCATGCAGTACCTCTGCCCCGTCGGGGGCGGCCCATCCTCGAAGACGTGACCCAGGTGTGCGTCGCACCTTGCACAGACCACCTCGGTTCTGACCATGCCGCAGCTCTCGTCCTCTCTCGTCTCGACGCTCTCCTCGGAGATCATTGCCCAGAAGCTCGGCCATCCCGACCCCGAGTCGAACTTCGTCTCTGAGGAGAATAGGTCGTTTCCGCAAGAGACGCACCGATAGATCCCCTTCTCCTTGAAGTTGTAGTACTTGCCGGAGAAGGGAGGCTCGGTCCCCTTCTTCCTGGTGACGACGTACTCTTCCCGGGAGAGGAGCTTTTTCCACTCCTCGTCGGTCTTAACGACTTTTTCCACCGTCCTTCCCACCGCCTTTCGCCTCTGCCTCTATCGACCTTCGAATTTCGATCCCGAGATCCTCATCCCCAGTTCTCGAAGGCGACGATCTCCTTCATCTCCTTTCGAGGCCTCGGGGAGGGCGACTCGTCCGGATAGCCGATGGGAAGGAGCGCCACGACCCTGACTTCGGGAGGTATGTTCAGGACCTTTTTCACCTCCTCCTCGTAGAAGGCTCCGATCCAGCAGGTTCCAAGCCCCTCCGCTGCCGCCTGGAGGACCATATGCTCGACTGCTATGGCGAGGTCGATCGGGTAGGTGAGCTGGCCGCAGGTCATGACGTAATCGGTCACGGTGGCACAGGCGGCGATCACCACCGGGGCCTCGCCCACGAAGGTCTGGCCCTTGGCGGCCTCGGCGAGCCTCTTTCTCCTCGACCCGTCCCTGACGACGATGAACTTCCACTCCTGCAGGTTCCTGGCAGAGGGGGCGAGCCTTCCGGCCTCCAGGACCCGATCGAGCTTATCGTTCTCTATCTTCCGGGCCTGGTACTTTCTTACGCTCCTCCTCTTTCGGATCGCCTCGGAGACGTCCATCCTGATCACGCCCTCTTCTTCAGCTCTTTTTGGACCTCGATCCCCAGGTCCGTGAGGTTCCAGACACCGTCAGCCTCCTTTATCAGCCCCTTCCCCGCCACCTCTTGCAGAATCCTACCCACGGCTGGAGCCGTGAGGTGGCTGAACTTGGCGATCTTGGTTGCAGGCTGGGGCCCCTTCGACTCGATTACCTCCATTACCTTTATCCTCTGCTTGTTTCCCATAACGAATCCTATCATCTCTTCCATAATCTCGTTCCTCCACGGGTCAAATCTTGCGTTAGGTTTATGTTCCACCAAATAACTCTGAGATGCGCGGGCTAGTCCGGGTGGCTCGGCGTCACCTGTAACCCGAGATCGCCGATATGCGGGGGACGAAGCTGGTGGACGACTGCGTGTGCTGCAGGTTCAGTCCAGTTGCCGACTGTGATTCTCCGCCCTGTGGGGACAGCATTGATGTCCGGGCCTGCCGGAGGGCAGGTCTGTTCATCTCAACTACGGGGACCGGTTCAGGCCCGGAAGGGAGCAGACCTACCGCGGATAACTGTCGCTTGCAGAACTGCGGGGAGGAGGACGTTTCTGGGTCAACTGGCCTGTGGTGTTGCGGGCAACCGCCGGCGTGCCCGCATTAAAAATAAATTTATTCGAAATAAACTTATTCTATCTTGATCTCCTTGCCCTTCTCGGCCTTCACCTTCTTCTCAAGCTCCACGCTCAGAACACCGTTCTTGTAGGATGCCTTGGCGCTGTCGGGGTCGATGTCGGAGTCGAGGGTGATAGTCTTCAAAAACTTCTTCTCGCCGGTCGTCTCGATTCTGACGGTCCTCTCGCTCGAGTCGAGCTTGATGCTCTCCTTCTCGACGCCCGGAAGCTCGGCGAAGATCTTGTAGAGGTCGCCATCCTCCATAACGTCGACGAGCGGTTCCCGACCAGCGCTCGGCTCGATCCCGCCGAGGCTGGGGCGGATGTTTCCAAACTCCCTGAAGGCCGGCTCCTTTCCCGGCTCTGCGGTGTAGCTGAAGCCGTAGACGAAGGGGCCGTATCGACGAGCGGTTCCGGTCGGGGTCTCCTCCTCCTTGACCAGCTCTTTGAACTCCTCGGGAATCCCCTCCTGGAACCTCCTGATCAGGTCCTCGAAGGGATCTCTGTACATCCCCTCTTCGCGTTCCTCCTCGAAGGGAAAGCCCCTCATCAGGTTCTCGAAGGCGTCGAATATGGATGGATATCTCCTCTTTCTCATGAGCTTTATCACCTCTTTATATCGGTCGATCTTATTATTATAGTGGCGCTGAGATATACGCTTTTTGGTGATCAGGCCACCGATATGGCAAAAGGCCCGATCCGGATCTAAGGCCAGCCCCCCTCAAAGGACGATCCGACCGTCAACAAAAGGATTATGCGAACTTATAGCCAACAAGCCAACATATCAAAAATTATATCTCTCAGGCCTTCGTACAAAATACTTTAAAGGGCCAGAAGGCCCAAAAACTCGTAGAGGAGGAGATTTGAAATGAACCGATCGACGAAAAGATCCATTTTGACCATCTCGGTCCTGATCCTTGCGGCTTTCATCTTTGCGGCCCAGGCAGACGAGATGCCCCCAAGCGGCGGGCCCGCGAACTTTGGGCCGGACGCCGGAACGCCGCCCGAAATGCCCTCTGGCCCGACCTCTCCAGGCGGGCCCGACACCGGAACTGATTCAGCCCCCACGACCTCCAAGCCTGGTGCGGGATCGGCGCCATCCACAACCCTCGCCGCCTCAACTGGCGCCACGGCCACAAACCTCGGCCAGGGCGAGCCGATCTCCGAAACTCAGATGCTGGGTGCGGGCACCCTCGAAGGTGAGAAGAGCGGCCTGGTCGGGGCCACGGGCGCGAGCGTTGGCGGGACCGGATTTAGCAGCATAAACTACTGGGTTCTCTACAACGGCGCCTGGTCTTACGGGCCTGCCGCGATTTACCACGGCCAGAGGACGAACTGCGTCGTCTCCAACGGCCAGAGCCAGAACATCTGGTCCTACGAGAAGTACCCCGGTGGGTACGAGGTCTGGAAGTACTGGGGCTACTGGCGTCCAGGAAACTACAACACCTGGTTCTCCGGCGATGCCAACGGCTGGCACCTGATCGCCATCTACGGCGACGTCTCCGGCTGGAGCAACCCGATCTGGATCGACGTCGTGCCTTACTCGCCCTACTACGTCGATGACCAGCCACATCCTGACTGGCTCGGTGGGGACGGCATCGTGATCAGCGGCACCGGCGGGGATATCAGCTTCAGTGGGAACGGCAACGTGGAGATACACGAATCGACGGATATGGGATAGTCGGAAGATCACGAGTCTGGTTTTAAAAACTGAAGGGCAGCAAAAGTGGCTGCCCTTCAACGTCACCGTTCCGATGATACCCCCTCGGGCTCGCCGATGGGCCTTGCCCTCTACTACGACGACCCCAAGGCCGTCAATCCCGAAGAGATGAGGTTCAAGTGACGATGCCTGTTTCCCCTTGACGCCCAAGATCTCCGAAGGCGGAGCGGCGGTGGGTGGAGGAGCTTCCAGCGGCCGAGTTGGCGTATCTCACTATTCGAGGGCCTTACACGAACATCGAAGACGCCTACGACTAGCTCTTTCGGCTGGGTCTCCAGAACGGAGACAAAGTAGCAGACGCCGCTCTACATTGTCACTCCGCAAATCCTGAGGCACTTTCACGCGGTAAAGGCCCTCGATCTGGTTATCCCCCCTCAACGACCACCAGGCTCAGCTCGATCACACTGACCTTAAGACGATTTCGACCTACTTGAAGGCGGACATCAACCACCAAGGAAAGAGTTACGAAGGGTTAGAGATCTAAAGGATCCCGGCTCGACGAGATTTTTTATATTAAATATTATTATATAAAATACAGAGGTTGTTACCAGATAGTTGCCATAAGTTCACCGACAGATTAAATACAAAGATCCGTTAGAACAAGAAAGTTAGTAGGAGGGATCCAAAAGTGATGAAGCAATTTGAAATTGCTGCCTTCTCTGATGCCAACGACTCGGAGGAGCGATAAGGCATGGCGACAAAAATTTTTTTATCTAGCTTTGTGATATTCATTTTGGCATTCTTCGTGGTGATTGGTTCAGCGCAAACAGAAGCAGATACGCTGATCACCGAATTATCAGGAGGAGAATCTGGCGATGTCAGGATTATGGGATTTGACTTAACCAATTTTCCTAAGATCAGCATTAGCATCTTCGTCGATACAAATTGTGCCAGAAATGGTGGCTTGATAAGTGGTGACTTCAATCTTGTGGAGGATGGCTCTGAAGTAGCAATCGAAAATTTCGTCTTCACTGGGCAGGGAGGAGACCAAAGCTTAGATCTGGCAGTGGTCTTTGATGATAGTAGCAGCATGTCTCCCTATATAGATGCCATGAAGTCCGAAGTACAGGGCCTCATAGACCAAATAGCTGGAAGCGGTCTGGATGCACGTTATATGTTGGTCTCCTTCAAGGACGATGAAAATTTGAGGTCCTCATGGACAAGGGGTTCAAGCTCTTTCAAAGCCGAGGTGAACTCCCTTTATGCGACGGGCGGCGGCGATACGCCGGAGGATGCTCTGGATGCTATCGAAGCAACTTTGGCTTCGAGCTTCAGACCCGAGGCTCAGAAGGTTATTTTGGTCATCACTGATGCACCAGCTCATCAGAGCGGGGATGGCACACCTTATACGGTGCGAACGGGAAGTGAGGTAAAGGCTGACATATTGAGATCAGGAGCTGTGCTCATAGTTGTATCTCCCGTGATCTCCTGGGATGTTGGGCAAAATCTCGATCTAAAGGACTTAGCGAATGAGGTTGGCGGAACCTGGATTGACATTAATTCAGCAGATTTCTCCCATATTCTTGGTGATATCACTAAGATGATTACTGGCATGTATGTAATCGAATATACTTCGCCGGATCGTTCTGGTAATGCCAGTCGAGTAGTTCAGGTCTCCGTCAGCAACACTACTTGCGGCTCTGGTCAAGATACTTCTACATACACCTTACCTGGAAGTCCGATTCCCGAGAGGGCAACTAAGACTCCAACTACTGCTAACCCTAGATTCAGCTACGCGGGAGATGGAAATGGCGGACAAGTAATGAATACATTTGCCAGCGATGAAACAAATGATTACAA
>CAZNGI010000127.1:0-1423 GCA_964572505.1 uncultured Methanotrichaceae archaeon
ACTACTTACACACCCATATTATATAACATCAACCGGATAAACGGTCACCACCGAACATCGCCGAGATCCAGAAGGCCATAAGCGACGGGGTCGAGCGGCTGCGAGAGGAGGGAAAGCTCACGATGGAGTTTGAGAAGATGGTCCAGAACGTCATGAGAGACGTCGATGGCTGGACCAACCAGTGCACCGCCACCGCCGAGACGCCTCCGGTTCTGCTCCGAAGGATGCAGGTCCAGATGGAGCGGCTTGGCAGGATCGAGAGGCTGATAGAAGACCTGGGGCGGTGAACGATGGCGAGGGTCTCGATATCCTCCATGTTTCTCTGGGATCTGGACCCAAAGAGCATGGCCGATGTCATCGCCGAGGCTGGCCTTGAGGAGATCGAGTTCTGGGCCGAGACCCCCTGGTACTGGGAGGGGGGAAGACGAGAAGAGCAAGCGGGAGAGATCAAAAGGGTGCTTGGGGGGCTAAAAACGACCCTTCACGCCCCAGTCATGGACCTCAACCCCTCCTCCTACAACGACCTCGTCTGCCAGGCGACGATCGCAGAGTCCCTTAGGGCGATCGACCTGGCGGAATTTCTGGGCGCAGAGGTTGTGACCATTCATCCTGGCAAGAGGACGGCGAAGCGCCCAGTGAGAGAGGCGGAGCGGCAGAAGTTCCGTCGCTATCTTGACGCCTGCCTGGATCGATCGGAGGAAAGGAGGATACTTCTTGCGCTGGAAAACCTGGAACCTGCACCTTGGAACATCTGCGCGGATCCTGAGGAGATGAATAAATTTTTAGGCGAGCTACCCCTCGGCATGACCCTGGACATCTCCCACGCAACGCCCCCCCTCTCCACGGCCATCGCCTTCGTCGAGACCCTGCAAGATCGCATCCTGAACGTCCACGTCAGCGCCACCAGGGAAGGGGTTCGACACCTTCCCGCAAGCGACGGATCGATAGACCGGGTCCTGACGGCTCTCCGAGATGCCGGATACGGGGGGCCTCTGACCCTGGAGCTGGACGACAAGAAATTTCCCAAGACCTTGTCACGCGAGGACAAGGTCAGGGTTCTGAGAGGAGAGCGCCGCCATCTGGAGTCTATATGGGGCTGACTCTGCGACCTTCGATCTCGGCACGGTCGTCGCGATCAAGTGTCCATCATCTGGTGCTTATTGTAGGAGGACGGGGGCGGGCTGGCTGATGAGTCCTCTGACCCGCTGTCCATCATCTGGTGCTTCTTGAAGGAGGGGGTCGGCTGCTCAATCGGCTGATCCAGGAGGAACGCCAGCTGAGTGTTGGTCGCCGGGTAACTGGTGTCGATCAGGCTCGCGTTGACGGGCAGGTCGAGGAACGCGTCCTGAGTGCTGGTGGTCGAGCGGTTGGTGTCGATCAGGCTCGCGTTGACGGGCAGGTCGAGGAACGCGTCCTGAGTGCT
>CAZNGI010000127.1:1523-6594 GCA_964572505.1 uncultured Methanotrichaceae archaeon
GGTGGTCGAGCGGTTGGTGTCGACGGGGGTCGCGTCCTGGGTCTTGTTATCCGTATTGTTATCCGAACCGTTCAGGAAGTCTGTGAGGGCCACGGGGGCGTCCACCTCTGAATCAAGGCTGAGAGTGTCTTGCATCTCCTGCCCTATCGCAGACCAAGCCTGTAAGAGAGCAAGAGTTGCAACCATTAATGCTAGAGTCCTTCTCATAATCCTGGCCTTATACACCGGACGTGCATAAAGCTTTCCGTCTAAAGGGCTGATGGCGTGGTGGACGCCTGAGAGAGGTCCGTTCCTCAGTAAGGGACACCATGTGCGTTTTTCATCCTGCACCGGCCCCTTCTTGATATACCCTCTTCAGATCCTCGGTCGTGGCGTCGGGATGCTCGCTGAGGTATAGGGCCACTATCGGCCTGTGAACCAGGGTGCAGTCGACGCAACTCCAGAGCCTCTTGCCCCGTTTCGTCTTGATGAACTTGCCAAGTTCCGGGTCTTTGCAGGGGTAGAGGGGACAGAAACAGTGAGTGCAGTCCTGGCCCTCGAAATGATGACAGGGGTAGTACTGACATTCGCCAGCTCTCACGTTGGTCACGGGCTCGTCGGCGGCCGTTCGGATCCCGCAGGGATCGTCGGTAACGATGCCGTCGGCCCCAAGCCGCTTCAGCCAGCGGACCTGATCAGGATCGTTTATCGTCCAGGGGTAGACCTCTAACCCCACCCGATGGGCTTTCTTAAAGAGGTTGGGGTTTGTGATCCTCGGGAATATGGAGTCGGCCTTCGCCCAGAGGGTCAGATCCACCGGGTTTATGGGGAGCGACGAGATGATGATCCCGGTCTTGAGGTCGGCCAGCTCCTTGATCTCACGGACCGAGGCGTGATAAAAGGAGGTTACGATCGCCTTTCTTCCCTCAAGCTCCTGGGCCACGAGCTCTTCGAGCCCCTCCTCTTTCATCTCGACCACGATCCCAAGATCCAGATCCTCTGTGAGGGCGACCGCCTCGGCGAGGGTGGGAACCCTCTCTCCGCGGCCCGCGTCCAGAAGCTTGATCTCTTCCAGGGTCATCTCCTCCACCCTGCCCGAGTCGTCGGTGGTCCGGTCGACGGAGTCGTCGTGGATGACCACCAGATAGCCGTCTTTCGAGAGCCGGACGTCCACCTCCACGAAATCGGCGCCGCACCTTTTGGCTGCGCGGATCGACTCCAGGGTGTTTTCGGGGGCGATAGACCTTGCACCGCGGTGGCCGATGACAGTTGACATCTGGATCTGGTCTTGCAAGAAGATATATCACTTTTTCCACGGTGGAGATCTCCGAGCCCATATTTGAGTCAGGGCAAGGATTATACCGTAGGCGGGCTCAAATTCAGCAGGAATGCTTGACAATCTCGATAAGTTCACCAACCTCAAGAGAGGCACCACAGGGGCCATAAACATCGACCCCCTCCAGCGGGGGGGCGTTCTCACCCCCGAAGCGAGAGAGGCGATCCTGGAGTGGGCCGACGGCTACTCGATCTGCGACTTTTGCACCGGAGCCCTGGACGAGATCCAAAACCCGCCCATCAAAGACTTCGTCCACCAGGCCCTTCCCGAGTTTCTGGAGGTAGATCAGGTCAGGATAACCCACGGGGCGAGAGAGGGTATGTTCGCTGCCATGCACGCCCTCTGCGATAGGGGAGAGACGGTGGTGGCCGACGGCAACGCCCACTACACCACCCTCCTGGCCGCAGAGCTCGCAGGCCTCAAGGTGGAGCTGGTTTCTGCCAGCGAAAAGCCCGCTTACAGGGTCGACCCGCAGAGTTACGAAGGGGCCATCGAGAGTGCGAGAGGCCGCGGCGAGAAGGTCGGGATGGCGGTTCTCACCTACCCGGACGGAAACTACGGCAACCTGGTGGACGCAAAGGCCGTCTCAGAGATATGCCATCGCGAGGACGTCCCCCTGATGCTCAACGGCGCCTACTCGGTGGGGAGGATGCCGGTGAGCGCGAAGAGCCTGGGCGCGGACGTGATCGTCGGGAGCGGCCACAAGTCGATGGCGTCCTCAGGTCCGATAGGGGTCCTCGGCGCATCTGAGGAGCTTGGAGCGAGGATATTTCGAAGATCGAAGCTCGTGCCCAACAAGGAGCTTGAGATGTTGGGCTGCACCCTTCGTGGCGCGGGGATCTTGACGATGATGGCGAGCTTTCCTCACGTAGTCGAGAGGACTAAACACTGGGACGAGGAGGTCGAGAAGGCCCGCTGGTTCGCAAACGAGATGGAAAAGCTCGGCATGACCCTCCAGGGAGACCGGCCCCACAACCACGATCTCATGTTCTTCAAGTCTGAAGTCCTCTACGAGATTTCTCAAACCGCAAAGAAGGGGCGCTACTTCCTCTATAGGGAGCTGAAAAAGAGAAAGATATTCGGTATAAAACCGGGCCTCACAAGACAGTTCAAGTTGAGCACTTACCTCCTCGCCCGCGAGGAGCTTGAGACGGTCGTCGCAGCTTTCGAGGAGATCATCGCCACCCATCCCAAAGCATAAACTTTATGAGATATGGCCCCGTTAAAAGGGATCTTGAGCGGCTGTGGTCCAGGGGTTAGGACATGAGCTTCCCAAGCTTGTAGCCCGGGTTCGATTCCCGGCAGCCGCACTTATCTTTTGTATCGAATCCACAGGTTCGACCCTTCCGATAAAAAGGCCGATTTTGGTGGTGCCCGACGGCAGGGGCAAAATTAAAAGCTTGCATCGGCTCAGATGCATTGGAGGGATTCCCTCACCATCTCCTCTCGCACCTACCCGACCAGCCATCTGGATCGCCTGAAAAAGGCGAAAGTGGATCGCATAGTTGCGGGCGACGATCGCGTGGACCTGTGGGGGGCTCTGGAGAGGCTGAACCCGTTTTATGGCGTTGAAACCGTGTGAGTGGACAGCTGCGGCACCCTTAACGACGTTATTCTGCGGCAGGGCCTCGTGAATGAAGTCAGCAGGCGGTCCTATCCATGCCTTTTGAGCGGCATCTCACCGAGCACTATATTCAGAGCGCAAGACCTGACATCTCCGGAGGGCGTGATCTAGCTGAAGCCCGCTCAAGTAGAGCAGTTAGAAAACGATATTATACGGCAAGTCATAGGATTATTCGATATCGTAATATTGTCCCAGACTATCGGGGGTGATTTTAACAGCACAAGTCTTATAATATTCAAATAAATCAAATCCCCACGCAATCGCATCTTTTCCGATACATATTAAATCATTTCCAGCATCGTAAGTTCCATCTAATCTATACAATCCAAGAGATAAAAATCTATCTGTTACTGTAAACGCAACTTTTAAATCGTCAGAAATAATATATAATTTAAAAAGTTCGTATCTTGAGAGGAACTCGTTGATGGTATTGTAATGATCTTCAAGAATCATACTTAGGACTCTAGCTGTAAGTACCAACTCCACATTTGCTCCATTATTTATTAATGAAGTCATCAGTTCAGTAAACCCAGGGGCAATTAATGGAGAAACGCCGTGAATATCTCTTGATTTTGCCAATTCTGTAGTGAAGTATTCCAAACTTTTCAGAGGAGATTCCACATCTGACGTTATTATTTGCGATCGACCTAGCATTCCTATTCTCTTCTGTAACTCCTTAGGTATTCCACTTATATCATGATTCAACCAAAAATCTCGATGCTGTTCAATGACTACAATACTACTGACCATATCTGAAAGAATTGATGCTTGAATCATTCCGATATTTGTCAGTGAATACTCTCCACTCGAAGATTTCTTTATCAAGTCATTCTCAGTCATATCCTTAATCGAATGTAGAATAGTAGTACCCCTAATCCCGAGTTCCTTCTCTAAAATTCCTGTATTTTTCCCACCCCCCATGAGGTTAAGCAATAACTTTGTCCGCACTTTAGAACTGGCGAACCCCTTTAACTGCTTTTCAGCAACCTCAAAACCATCTTCAATCAACGTCGTCAGCTACCCCACCCCTGTGTAGTCCCGAATGTTTTGACTTTATATGCCTCTCCAATCACCTCAAATTTATTTACTTGCATTTAATTCAGCCTCCACACGTACTAAGAACAAGTTCAACTTACATTCTTCAGGTAATCTCATCCAGAAGGCTTCATTTGGAGTCATTAGATAGTGATCTGTGTCAAGGCTCTCGTGATACCTCACTGTGTTATACCAATTCACGAATTTGTCAAAATTCTCGAATTGGAATCGATATTTCTCGTACGTATCATACCATTTTTCGATTTTACCATTGGTCTGAGGGTGCTTAACACGAGCCTTGATGTGTTTTATATCATTCTCTTTTAGAAATATTGAAAATCTACTTTTGCTCTCACCGTTCTTGTCTGTTTTGTTGGCGTAAAATTGACTTCCGTGATCAGTTATAACTTGTTCAATTCTTCTTATTTCTCCGAAGTTATCCAGTACTTCTTGAACTAGATTGATGCTGTTTTCTGCAGTTGCTGCGTCGAATTCGCTGCCTGCGATGATGCATCTTGAGCTATCATCAAGGACCACACATAATTCCTTGCCGTTAATCCTGCAACTATACCAATCGAGATGTACTGCCGTCAAACTGTGTTCCCGTTCGTATCTGGTCCAAGCCTTTCTGCGTTTCTTCTTGTTCTTGCTCTCATTAGCCAATCCGTGTTCAAGAAGGACCTTGTGGATCTTGTTATGAGGGATATGGATACTATGCTCGAATTCGATGATCTTTTCGAGACGCCTTGCGCCTAATTTTTGCTTTTTGTGGGTTTCCAGTATCAACTCAACAGATTCTTCGCCAAGCTCTTGTGACTTTCTACCAAATTTCTTAATAGGCAGAGGCTTGCGGTTTTTTATCCAGTACATCCAGACCCGCTTCACGGTAGATTCGCTTACTTTCATCTCAAGCGCGATACGTTTGGTGCTGATGTTGTTGGTTTTAGCTCGGATGATATATTTGATATTCTTATCAGTTAGCTTTACAACCTTATTTCGCTTTCCCATGCGGGAAAGTTGAGTATATAAAGTCAAAGGTTTCGGGGGTGGTGACCGTTTATCCGGTTGATGTTATATAATATGGGTGTGTAAGTAGT
>CAZNGI010000128.1:0-6594 GCA_964572505.1 uncultured Methanotrichaceae archaeon
CCGACTTGTGAGGGGAATCGATGCTCTTCGAGGTGCGCGGCCAACCGCACTTGCGAAAAGACATCCAGGGAGAAAGGATGGAAGGTCAACTCGTCCATCAAAAAAAGGGCTAACATTAGGCTTGCATCTCAGATCCGAAAGGACGTGTAAAACTGAAGAAGAGGGGCAAAGGAACGTCTCCGGGCAATCGCCCCTTTAGATAGTTCACACAGTTATTTTGGATTTGGCGATGTATTTTATCAGGTCGAGCGCAAGTCTCGTCTTCTTCATGATCTGGTCTGCGGCCTCTTCGATGCCGACGCCGCTGGAGATCATGGCCTCGATCTCTTCGATCGCTTCCTCGTCCACTACGTAGTACTCGTCGATGTCCTTTCTGTGCCCCCAGACGTCGCCCACCAACAGCTCTATCCCCTGCATCTCCAGGAAGAGCTGGATAGCCTTGGACATGGTCTTGTGGTAGGACGGTGGGACCTGGATCGCCCGAAGCCTGGGGCATATCTTCATCAGGTTCAAGAAGTCCACGTTCGAAGCCCTGAAGGCCAGATGAACCATCCTCTCGTTCGGATTCAGATTAGGTATCTCATTTTTTGAACTCACAACTCTAACTCTCATGGATCCTCACGACCGGCGAGATGAAAACAAAATACTAATAGACACTTGTGGCGAGCACTAATGTGCAGATCAACATCTTGCTGCCGTAATCTCTCTAGACGGGTGGTCGGATTCCCCCTTCTAAATGGATCTGGAGGTCCTTTCAACCGAAGATTTTATGGGATTAACGCGAAGGCCCTTTATGCGACTTCGCGTAACAGTTTATCGGACCTTCATAATCAATCAAAACATTAAAGGCGCGGAGTCATGGCTGGCGACCCTCTGGAAGTTCGACGGTCAATCTGAAAGAAAAGTTGACACTTTGGATGCGCAGTTTCGACCATAAGTCTACTTCAGGTCGAGTGCCGGTTTTACATCGACTCAGTCTCTCCATCCAGAGTTTCCTTCCGGGCCGATCTGAGTTCGTTCCGCTTTGTCTTTCTGTCCAGAGCCCCTATCGAAAAATCAGAATCCTGCGATCCATCAACCCCCCCAGCGATAACCCGGGGGTCCGAGGCGAAGGATTTTTATATAATCCGCTAACCACTCCACCAGGTTTAAATAACTTATAATAATCCCTCCTAGGAGAAACGATCTAGGCAGGTAATCCTTATGAACGTTGACGAGATAGTCAGGTGGGTCCTCAGCGTAGATCGGCGCCTTCTCTTGATGAGGACGATCCGACATTCCAGAGTGGTTAAAGCTTCAGAAGTAGCTCACATGACAGATCGATCAATTCAGAATATAAGCCGCGCCATAAAGGAGTGCGAAGAGCTGGAATTGGTTGAGTGCATAACCCCCGAGAAGCATACCTGGAAGAAGTACATGCTCACCGATCTGGGATATCACGTTTTGAGAGAGCTCGAAAAACACGAAATGATCTGACAGATGTAGAAGGTTGATCTCATGAGTAAAGTAAGGCTAACGGAGACGGTTTTTAGAGATGCTCATCAATCACTTTTGGCCACCAGGATGAGAACACGGGACATGCTTCCGATAGCAGAGAAGCTCGACGAGGTGGGCTTCTTCTCCATGGAGGTCTGGGGAGGCGCCACCTTCGACTCCTGCATCAGGTTCCTCAACGAAGATCCCTGGGAGAGGCTTCGCGCCTTGAAGCTCGCCATGCCCAACACCCCCATGCAGATGCTCCTCCGGGGTCAGAACCTGGTCGGCTACCGCCATTATGCCGACGATATCGTGGAGAAGTTCGTCGAGAGGGCGGCCGAAAACGGGGTTGACATATTCAGGATATTCGACGCCGTGAACGATATAAGGAATATGAAGGTCGCCATAAAGACAGCGAAGAAGATGGACGCCCATGTCCAGGGGAGCGTCTGCTACACCATAAGTCCGGTTCACACCATAGAGCAGTTCACGAAGATGGCGGCAGAGCTCGCCGACCTCGGCTGCGACTCCATCTGCATAAAGGACATGGCGGGCCTGATTTTGCCCCACGACGCCTACGATCTGGTCCAGTCGATGAAAGAGCAGATCGACATCCCCATCTGTCTCCACTCTCACTGCACCAGCGGCATGGCCCCCATGAGCTTCATCTTCGCCTGCGAGGCGGGCGTCGACATCCTCGACACCGCCATTTCTCCATTGGGCTGGGGGTCGTCCCATCCCCCCACCGAGAGCATCGTCGCATCCCTGGTGGGGACCCCCTACGACACCGGCCTTGATCTCAAGCTATTGACCAAGATCAAGAGGTACTTCGAGAAGCTGATGGAGGTCTACGCTCCCGTCTTCAACCCCATCTCCGCCAGGGTCGACACCAACGTCCTCGTCTACCAGGTGCCCGGAGGCATGCTCTCAAACCTCGTATCCCAGCTCATCGAGCAGAAGGCCCTCGACAAGTATGACGAGGTTCTGGCCGAGATCCCGAGGGTCAGGGCGGATCTCGGATATCCGCCTCTAGTCACCCCGACAAGCCAGATCGTGGGAAGCCAAGCTGTTCTGAACGTCCTCACCGGCGAGAGGTACAAGGCCGTCCCGAAGGAGGTCAGGGACTATGTCAAAGGCCTTTATGGGAAGTCTCCTGCGGAGATCAACCCCAAGATCAAGGCCGAGATCCTGGAGGACGAGGAGCCTATAACCGTCCGGCCCGCGGACCTGATCCCGCCCGAGTACGAGAAGATGAAGGCCGAGGCAGAGGGCAAGAATCTCGTGAAGAGGGAAGAGGACATCCTCACCTATGCCCTCTACTCCCAGGTGGCCGAGAAGTTCCTAAAGGGCGAGGCCAAGGAGGAGGTTCTCAAGAAGGCCCCGTCCTCAGAGGCGCAGGCCGCAGCCATTATCGGAAAGCCCGCGGCTTTCAACATCGAGGTGGACGGCGAGTCTTACCTGGTCAAGGTCGCGCCGGCGGGAATGTCCATCGAGGCGGCAGAGCCGAAGGCGCCCAAGGACGGGGTCACTGTCCCGATGCAGGGCGTCATCATACGCTACCTGGTGAGCAAAGGGGACAAGGTCTCCAAAGGAGATGTCTTGGTCGTCATCGAGGCGATGAAGATGGAGAACGACGTCTACGCCAACAAGGACGGCGTCATCGCGGAGATCTACGCCGAGATCGGGGCGACGGTATCGCCGGGCGACATATTGATGGCCATCGACTGAAATCGTCTGCCCAAAGGGAAGGATCTGCAGATGTCGGTTAAAAGGGAACAGGTGCTCATCGAGGCTCTCCCGTACCTTCGGGAGTTTTACGACTCGATCATGGTGATAAAGATAGGCGGATCGATCATGAGCGACAAGGAGGTTCTGGACACTTTCGTCCAGGACCTCGTCCTCTTGAGGTACGTCGGAATTCATCCGGTCGTCGTCCACGGGGGCGGCCCTGAGATCTCGGAGAAGATGGCGAGGTTCGGAAAGAAGTCGGTCTTCGTTGGGGGGCTTCGGGTCACAGATGAGGAGACGCTGGAGATCGCAAGGATGGTTCTCCAGGGGAACATCACCTCCCAGCTCGTCTCTCTCATAGGAAAGCACGGTGGCAAGGGGATCGGCCTATCGGGCAAGGATGGCCAGCTGATAATCGCCCGGAAGAAGGCTCCGATCGTCATCGAGGGCGAGGAGCTGCCCATCGACCTCGGCTGGGTCGGCGAGGTCGTCCGGGTCAACCCCGAGATCGTGATGATCACCGCCGGGAAGGGGTACATTCCCGTCATATCGCCGATCGCCGTCGACGGTGAGGGCAACAACCTGAACGTCAACGCCGACACCGCCGCCGGGGTGATCGCCATCGCCCTCGGCGCAAAGAAGCTGATCTCGGTGACCGACGTCGAGGGCGTGAAGCTGAAGCCCGACGACCCCAACAGCGTCATATCGAGCTTTCGGATATCCGAGTTCAGGAGGATGGTCGACGAGAAGGTGATCACCGGCGGGATGATCCCGAAGGTGGAGGCTTGTGTCAAGGCCGTCGAGGGCGGGGTTCAGAGCGCCCACATCGTCGACGGGAGGAGGCCTCACGCCCTCCTTTTGGAGCTATTCACCGACGGCGGCGTCGGTACGATGATCGAGAGGGGATGAGCTCCCTCGGTCGGATCTATTTATTTGGGGTCCATTTGAGGTTGCGGGCGAGTTTGACTTTAGATTTACTTTCGTCGGATATAACTAAGGCACTATAAGCGTTATCGCGCAAATCATTATCTTCTATGGTTCCACCGCTATTCGTAATACAAATCGCGTTGGATCCATTCCTGTTGATTCGGTTGCCGCGTAGGATTGGGTTGCAGCCCCCGTAGATCCACACTCCACGACTTGCGTTTCCAAATATGTCGTTGTCCTCCAGGACGCCCAGGCCGTTCCAGGAGATGTCAACTCCGATGTTCTTGCCGTCGTGAATCTTGTTTCTGCGTAAGGTAGGGTTCCCGCCTGTTTCGATAGCTACCCCATATTTGGCGTTTCCGAAAACGTCGTTATCTTCCAGAACACCTTGGCCGTTCTTGTAGACGTGGACTCCGCTTTGCTTTCCATCACGAATCGTGTTCCTGCGTAGGGTAGGGTTCCCGCCCTCTCTGATATCCACTTGAGCATCTGCGTTTGCGAATATGTCGTTATCTTCCAGGACACCTTGGCCGTTGTTGTAGACGCGGACTCCGATGCTCTTACCGTCGTGAATCTGGTTTTTGCGTAAGATTGGGTTTCCACCTGTTTCGATCGATACTCCTGCATAGGTGTTTTCGAATAGTTCGTTCTCCTCGATTATTCCCTGTCCATTATCAAAAACGTAGACTCCACTCTTATTCCCATCATGAATCTTGTTCCGGAGGAGGCGCGGATGTGCGCCGTCGTGAATGGCGACGCAGGCCGAGCTTTGGCTGGATATGTCGCAGTCCTCCAGCTTAAGTCTCCCCTGAGCGATATCTACGCCGTAAAGCACTCCTTCTCCTCCCATCTGGCGGAGGGTCAGATTGGCCACCTGGCCGTTTGAGGTCTTGAAGACGAGGGCGCTCTTTCCCATTGCCTGGACCTCGATCTCGTCTCTTTCACCTTCGCCGACGATCTCCAGGGGCTTGTCGATGATGAGTCCCTCCTGGTAGAGGCCGGGACGGACCAAAATTTTGTCGCCGGGATTTGCCGCTTCGATCGCTTTGTATATTGTAGTGTAGTCGCCACGGCACATTGGATCTACAACAATATCCCTATGGTGCGTTTTCGGTCTGGAGGAATTGGAGATCTGTTCAGCCGTTTTCATCTCTGGTGAAGCCGTGACAGTAATATCAGTGGGTTCTGGCGGAAGGCCTTCCAGGGCGTCACGAATCTGGGTTCCCAGGTTGAACATCAACTTTCTGATCTTTGGAGAATCGAGGTCTTCGATAAAGAGGTCTCTACAGTCCGCACACTGGCGAGAGGATATCTTCTGGGCCAGCTCATCGGTGGAGCGCCTGGATTCGTCTTTTATCAAAGGTGTATCGATGTAATAAGCGGGGAGGATTAGCTTTAGTCCCAGCCTCTCCTCTCGCTCCAAGAACCGGGTTAATTCATCGCGGCAGTACTTGCTACGAAAGAAGCTCGGTGTTATGATCGTTATGAAGAATGTGACTTCAGCCAGCGACTCGTCTATCCGTGCTTCCCATTCCTGGCCCCACTTTATGTCTTCATGATCCTGAAAGATGGGGAACTTCTCTCCGATGAACTTTTGGGTTTGAGCGCTCAGCTTTTCTCGAAACTCGCTCAGACGGCCGTCATCGTCGTCTATGTGGGCGTAGCTCATGAAGGCCCCTGGGTTTCGATCCCTCCTGTACAAGTCTCTTCTTCCTCCGCTACCTCATCGAACTCAACCAACATAAATGTTGGCGGTGGTAATTTCATTCTCACGCCATTTGGCCCGACAAAGTTCAGCCAGTCAATTGTTTGGGACGCTCTCCTTTTCCCGCCTGCTCCTGGTACGTGGCCCACTTTGCGTGCTCTGTGGAGATCAGCGCCTCGACCCTCTCGGCGAAGAGGGCGCTGGGGTTGGGGTTGTCGGGATCTTTGTACGGCCCGGCCTCGGCCTGCCAGAGGAACTTCTCGTGCTTCAGCCCCTCGGCGGTGGAGCGGTAGTTGGTCCAGTTCTGCTGGAACTGGAAGAGCCCCTGCATCGATTCCAGAATTACCACGATCACGCCCAGGCTGCCGGTGATCATCGGATCGGCCCTCAGCCCTGCGGCGAAGGGTATGAGGGCTGCGGCGATGATCTCGATCACCTTGAGCCACTTGAAGCATTTCTGGTTAAGCCTGCTCTTTTTGCTGTACCATCTGAGTTGATCTTCCAGCCGGTCGAGGGTCGGGTTTTCTGAGGTCAGGATCTCACCACCAGGATTTATGAAACGCTCTCTTTCCTGCTATCTTATAGGGCTCACAACCTTAAAAAACCGACATAAGGAACGTTCAGATCGAAAATGTTGAGGTAAAGTCCTTCACAGAACGCTAATTTGCAGATAATCGAAGTTCTCTGAAGAGTTTTTCATGCGAAAATAAAGTGGTGGCCATATCCCTCAGCACGGTTGAAGGACGACCTCTGCTGAG
>CAZNGI010000129.1:0-6588 GCA_964572505.1 uncultured Methanotrichaceae archaeon
CAAATGTGGTAACACGTCATTCGATCATCCGCATCGCACTTTGGGCAGGTGTTCGATCACTGTGTCGAATCCGCCCCGCCCCATCATCTTCTAGGTCTAGCCTTGGAATCCTCGAAGACCGACGTGCCCGACAGGGATCTCGGGCAGGCGATCAGATTTTTCAAGTCAAGCTCGTTGGAGTCTCGAACGCGGCCATTGATCTGATCTGAAATGGGCTCAACGAATGCCGCTGAAGCGTCAAGATATTGGCATCCGATCGGGCTCGTAGCCTTTCAATCCCGGACGCCGCTTTCAATCTCGACGTTCCCGCCAGACCCCCCGACATCCCCGAAGTGGGCCCTCATCTCGTAGACGCCGTCCTCCTCCCATACCTTCTCAAGCGTAAAGCCCATCTTCTTGAACATCCGGAATATCCGGATGTTCGAGGAGAGGACCTCCGCCACGAAACCGAGGAGTCCCTGCTTTTTGGCGAGGTAGGTGAGGCGGCCGAGGAGCTCTCTACCCACCCCTTGCCTATGATAGTCGTCCCTCACCACGTAGGCGACCTCTGCCATGTGGGTCTCGCCGGTCATGCCGTACTGGCCGATCCCAACGATCGTCTCCCTCTCGGTCTTTTTGTCCTCCACCACCGCCAGGATCACCATCTTCTTCGAGTAGTCGATGACGGAGAAGTCCTGGAGCCATCGGTGGGATAGCTCCTTTCTCGGGGTCATGAACCTGCTGTAGAGGCTCTCGTCCGAGAGGGCGTGGAAGAACTCCTTGAGCAGCGTCTCGTCGCTGATCTTGACGGGCCGAAGGAGGATCGGAAGACCCGACTTAGTCATCCTCCTGATCTCGAACCTCTCCGGGTAGATCCCGCCCTCGCCGGGAACGAAGGCCTGATCCAGGTAGATCAGGTTCAGCCTTTTCGCCTCCTCGATCAGCCAGGGCCGAAAGTCCGGATGGGCGATCGATATAAGGTCCATCGCCCTCTCCCGGACGTTTTTGCCGTGGAGGTAGGCGATCCCGTGCTCGGTGACGACGTAGTGGACGTCGCCCCGGTTCAATGTCACGCCGGTGCCCGGCTTTAGAAAGGGGACGATCCTAGACGCCCTGCCGCCTTCGGCGGTGGAGGGGAGGGCGAGGATCGACTTTCCGCCGGGGGCCAGGATCGCCCCTCGCATGAAGTCGGCCTGGCCTCCGATCCCGCTGTAGTGGACGCCGCCCAGGGACTCGGCCGTCGCCTGGCCCGAGAGGTCGATCTCAATGCAGCTGTTTATCGCCGTCATGCCCCGATTTTGGGCTATCACAAGAGGGCTATTTGTATAGTCTATCGACCTGAAATCGACGAGGGGGTTTTCGTCCAGGAACCTGTAGGTATCCTCGGTCCCCATGCAGAAGGAGGCGACGGACTTTCCCCGATCGACGTTCTTTCTGGAATTGTCAACGACCCCGGCCTGCATCAGATCCGCGATCCCGTCGGTGAAGAGCTCGGTGTGGACGCCGAGGTGCTTTTTGTTGGCGAGGTTCGAGAGGACCGCGTTGGGGACCGACCCGTAGCCCACCTGGATCGTGGAGCCGTCCTCGACCACCCTCGCGACGTAGCCTCCGATCCTCTGGGCGATCTCCCCGGCGACCGGGTCCTCATAGGCCAGAAGCGGCTCGTCGTGGTAGACGAGGTAGTCGACGTCCTCGACGCTGATGAACCCGTCACCGTGGATTCGGGGCATGTTGGGGTTGATCTGGGCGACGACGATTGCCGCCGCCTCGACCGCCGGTTTGACGATGTCGACGCTGATCCCCAGGCTCATGAGGCCGTGCCTGTCGGGAGGTGAGGTCTGGACGAGGGCGACGTCGATGGGAATCGCCCCTTTCCGGAAGAGGGCCGGAACCTCCGATAAAAAGATTGGAGTGTAGTCGGCATCGCCCCGGTTGATGGCGGCCCTGCTCCTCGACCCGACGAAAAAGGAGTTGAGCCTGAAGTTCTCCCTGAACTTCTCCTCGGCGCAGGGCGCGATCCCCAGGGTCCAGACGTGGATCATCTCGGCGCCGCGGAGGGAGTTTGGCCATTTCTCGACGTAGCTCTTCAGGGCTCCGACCAGGTACTGGGGCTCGCCGCATCCGGTGCCGACGAATATCCGGTCACCCAGGTGGATCCGCTCGAATATGGCCTTCTCCGGCCAGAACTTCTTCGGCCACCTCTTCCTCATTCCATCGAATTCTGAGCTTTTATCGTCCGGATTCAACGCCAACCACCTCCAAAGATCTGGCCGAAAGGCCTGGCGAAAAACGATTGCGTGCGGGCTTTTTGCCTGAGATAAATATTGGCGGGGGTGATATTTATCAATGTTGGTATAAAAATGGCCTTAATTAATAATGAAGGACTTCAGCTGGCTCCTGACCATCAGTCAGCGAGCGATTCTCGGCGTCCTTACAGTATCGGGACCTGCTCGGCGAGGATTCGATCTCTCAGTCTGGGATGAAGCGACTTGTAGGTGAGGAGGTCCACGCGCCTGTTTACGGCGTCCTCCAGCTCGTTTTTGAGGTGGACGAGGTCGAGGAGGCTCTTTCTCCCCTCGAACTCGATCAGGATGTCGATGTCGCTCTCCTCGTCCATCTCGCCCCGGACGATGGAGCCGAAGAAGGCCGCTCTTTTGACCCCATTCTCTCGCAGGATCTCAATTACCGCCACACGCACGGCCTGAATCTGATCGCTCATAAAATGCCCTACGGTCTTATTTTGTATTCATGCCCATTTTATCCTTTTGGCGAGTTTCGAGGTCGACGCGAAGATTCTGGCGGTTTTATCGTTTTCTCTGTTTGGAGATACGCTAAACCTCAAGTCGAGAATTGATCTTGGGAGGGGGAATAATTACGTATATATAATACTTGTTTACACCACTAAATCGTATCATGAATACAATCAATAAAAATCCAAGTATCACAGATTCAAGCTTAAAGGTCCGCCTTGGCCCAGCAGGTCTTCACTTCTTTAATCGAACCACAGGAAAAAATATCTTAGTTGATGAAATCAAACCACCTGCCAATATATGGTCGGCTGCTCCTCGCCATATATCGATTGCGCTGACTAATGCCTGCGATCTTGCATGCTCTCATTGTTACGCACCCAAAAATCCTGCTGCAATTGACTTTGATAAGCTGACTAATTGGCTTGTCGACCTTGACACCAATGGGTGTATTGGTGTGGGTTTCGGCGGCGGAGAGCCAACTCTTTACCCAAGGTTGACAGAACTCTGCTCCTACGCTGTGAGGAAGACCAATCTTGCTGTGACTATGACAACTCACGCCCATCGATTAAGCGATCAACTCCTGAACGAGCTAAAGGGCAATCTGCATTTCGTTAGGGTGAGTATGGACGGAGTTGGTCCCACGTATGAATCCATCCGACACCGCCCCTTTGATGCGTTGCTCGAACGTATCACTAAACTTAGGCGTTTTACGCGTTTCGGGATCAATTTCTTGGTCAACTCTAAAACCGTCGGAGACCTTGATGCCGCAGTTAAGTTAGCTGCAGACCTAGGAGCATCCGAGTTTTTGTTACTCCCAGAGGAGCCTGTAGGACGAGGTGTCGGCATAGATAACGTTACCGCCATTATCTTCAGGAAATGGGTACATGAGTATCGTGGTTGTGTTCCTCTCACGGTAAGTGAGGGCGGCGCAGAGGGGCTTCCGACTTGCGATCCTCTTATCGGCGAAACCGGTCTCGCAGCATTTGCACACATAGATGCATCAGGTGTATTAAAACGCACATCTTACGATAAAAGTGGAATCCTTATTCAAGATGAGGGAGTAATGGTGGCACTTGATAAATTGAAGACAATGAACCAGGATGTGGTCCAATGAAAATATGGCATGGATATGGGTCTGAGCACTCGATGAATCTTGTCATGATCGGGCATTTCAAGAGTCCTGAAGATGCAGAGGGGACACAAAAATTGATCAATCAATTAACTGAGGGACTCAGAGATAAAATAGAAATAGGGACATTCCGTGATCGATTCGGTGACTCTGTCATTGATCTTTTAAGGAAAACGGAATGTTACATATTTAGTCCTTCTGAGCTTGAGCACTTTCTATATGACACGCATACTCGAGTGGAGGGTGACAAGATTATACTAACAACCGATGAATTGGAGGTTTCTGCCTTCTTGAAACTGATGATCGAAAAAGGTGCAAAAGTTGAAATATATTCGGCCGATATTTACCCAGATACCGAGTATGGACGAGGCAAATAAGCATGCCACCACTAGATTGGGCAGTATTTGATGCCCTTCCTGGAAGCAAAAACCAAAATTTTGAGAACCTTTGTCGTGGCCTAATGCGGTTGCATTATGGACGCTTCGGCCAATTCAAGGCACTTTCTAATCAGCCTGGTGTTGAATTTCATATCAGGCTAACAAGCGCTTGTTCGCTTGGCCAACCTCCTCGTTGGTTTGGGTGGCAGTGCAAATTTCACAAAAGAACGACTAAAGGCGACCTTACATCGGCCAGTAAAGGAAAAATTTTAAAATCTCTCCGAACTACCGAGAGAGAATTACGTGGTATTACAGATTGGGTGCTCTGGACACCTTATACGCTTAGCAAGACTGATCAGGATTGGTTTTATTCTCTTTCAGCATCTCCGACTCTTCATCTCTGGAGCGAGAAAGAGCTTGATACTTATCTTATCGGTGACGGTTTGATTCTGAGAAATACTTATTTTGGTGAGCTTATCCTAACCCCTGCGGACCTTGAGCGGCGCCATCAGGAATCCATCCAGCCAATTCGAGAGCGATGGTTGGCGTCGGTCCATCAGTCGGTTGATGCCGAGCGAACCATTCAGAGGATGCTCGGAGATCCAAGTTCTTGGGACAAAATGACTGCTGTGGGCACGAATTTGAAGAAAGCGGCAGATGTCATATCAGATAGCAATGCAGTTACACTACCGGAATTAGAAAAGACAATCGTGCAGTTTGTTGAATCATGTTCTGCTTTCGCTGACACGCTTTTGCATTTTCATAGAATCCTTGCCGATGGAGATCTTGATGTTATCCAACAAAATCTCGGTGAACGAAAAACTTTAATTGATGCACAAGTTCGCGCTACCCCAAGACGGCTTCGCGCTTTGAATTTACCCATCGCACTAGACGCAACAAATGCTCTAGATGATATGCGAATTGCACAAGAGCTATTGGATGAAGTCGAAGAGTTCCTAGGAGTAGGTTTGGTAGCTGTATTGGCGGATGCTGGTGCCGGAAAGACTCAGATGGCTGCTCAACTTACTGCACCCCAGGATAATAGACCTGCTGGCATCCTGCTCCATGGTTGGTATCTTCACAAAGGACAGACTTTAGACGACCTCGCGCGTCGCTTTTCGATTAAGGGCCGTCCTCTGACTAGCATGGAACTGTTGCTCTCATCGTTGGACGCGGCTGGTAAGCGTGCTAGCTGCCGGCTTCCTGTCATAATCGACGGCCTCAATGAAGCTGAAAACCCAAAGGACTGGAGAGCACCCCTAGCAATACTTAGCGAGACCGTAAAAGATTATCCAAATGTCCTGGTTGTATGTACGCTACGCACCGGAGAGCATCGGCGAGAGAATCAAATGCGTGGGGCTCAGCCGCAAATCAATACCAGAGAGTCGTTTGCGGTTATGGCTCTTCCAGATGGATTAAGAAAGATAGAAAGCGAAGGCTTCGGGGGAGACGTCGATGATGCGATAGAGAAGTATTTTAACTACTTCAAAATCAACCCTGGAGACGCGGAAATACCTGTGGGGTTCCTGCAGCACCCTCTGAACTTGCGAATCTTCTGCGAAGTCACGAATCCAAAGCGCGAATCAGAAGTCATCGTAGACTATTTCCCGTCATCATTATCACCGCTCTTCGAGAAATATGTTGCAAATGCATGTGACCGAATTTCGCAGATGACCAATCTCAGTTATTCCTTCGCTGAAGTTGAATTGGCAGTCTACAAACTTGGGCTCGAATTGTGGAAAAGCAAGCAGCGCGAAATTGATGAAGCAAGTTATCGCGCGGCTGTGTCCGACACTGCTCGCCCATGGGATAGCAGTATTGTCAACCTGCTAGCACAAGAGGGATTAGTTTTTAGAAATCCTGGAGCCGAACCTGGTGAATATGTGATCACTCCTGTTTATGAACCCCTCGGCGGATACATCGTCGCTAGCTCACTTCTTGAGAAATACAAGAACTACAGAACATTTGAATGGCTTAAGGATCCAGAGGTGATCGCATCGTTTAGGGGCGACGATAGTCACGAGTTGGCATCAGATATACTTATATCGTTAGTCACACTCGCCCCACGCCGAGTGTACGGCAGCCAGCTTTGGAAGGAAGCACCAGATCCATTGAGAAACGATGCCCTTAGGTATGCTACAGAAGTTGAGGCTAAATATTTGGACGAGGAAACTGTTACTGCACTCTCAGCTTTAATTAAAGATAATCCCAAGGAAAGAACCGTTCTGTTCTATCGACTTCAGAAAACTCGAGGGACGCCCAATCACCCACTAAATGCCGAATTTCTGGACTCTGTCCTCCGAGAGATGCCCGTTGCAGAGCGTGATCTAAGTTGGACCGAATGGATCAGAGG
>CAZNGI010000130.1:0-6453 GCA_964572505.1 uncultured Methanotrichaceae archaeon
CGTGGTCCCGACCCTGCAGGGGGTCAGGGCCACAGCACTATGATCCCCGAGACGCTCCATCTTCCCGAGTATCTATCTTCTTGTTCCAATCGGTCAGGTCTCAGCTCTGGTTCTCCAAGATGCAGAGGCTGACCTGGTACCCCTGCGTATAGAGGGCGTACCCGACTATCGATGCCAGACCACCCTTGCTGGAGCAGACCACCACTGGCTGGTTCTTATCCAGGCCGCTGAACGTCTGACTCAGGGATTGCGCGCTGGCAAGGCCGTTCGCGCCCATGACCTTCGAATAGTCGATGTTGATCGCCCCGTCCAGGTGCCCTGCAGCATACTCGGCCGGGCTTCTCGCGTCCACCACCTGGTAGCCCGCGAGCTGATCGGCGGCGGCGAAGATTTCTAGGTTGGGATCGAAGTTGTAGGTCTCAGGCGCCTTCGGTGTGGGGGTCAAAACGAACTTCAGCCCGGCAGCTTCGCGGCCGCCCTTCGTTCCCTCCAGGAGCACGACGTCCTCGTGGCCCAGGTATTTCATGACCCAGAAGGCGAAGGTGTCGTACCCGTTCAAGAAATAGTCTCCATATATGACGAGAGGATCGTTCTCAGAAATTCCGGCCGCTCCGAAGATAGCCGCAATCTCGGCTGGCGACTTCAGGGTACCGTCCTCGTTGAAGACCAGATCTAGTGGCAGGTGTATCGATCCTTCGATATAGGGGTCGCCCTCGGGAACGCCGACGTAAGCCATCACCCGTTTCGGGTCATCCTTTTGATCTTCGAAGAGCGCCCTGGCGGTGATCACGGATGACGCCTGATTCGGTTCTGCGGCCAGATCTGCCCCGTTTCCTGAGGTCTTCACCATCGAGGAGGTGCCTTCCAAAGAGGCGCCTATGAAGGCGAGACCAGACGACCATGTTCCTCCGCTTCCACCACCGCTACAACTGCTACAGCCAGCGTAAGCGCCGCCCGTCAGGGCTACCGCGATAACCAGGAGCGCTCCAAGCCCCCATAACAACCTTCTATCATTTCGCATCTAGCATATCCTCCTTTAAGATATTGTGATCCTCAGTCCATTTGATCATCGCTTTCCGCAGCAGAACTTCCCGCATGAGAGAGGGAGAATCGTCCAGCACCAAGGATCTAGCATCCCCTGCAGATCGCGATCTTCTTTCGTCCGAATTTTCGGCCTCGAAGATGGATCTAGCATTCTCTGCCGCAGATTTCACATCTCGCAGTCGTCTTCGCCCCCATCCCCCTTCTCAGCCCCTCACGGTGGGGCATCTCAAGGATGATTGGCTTTAAGATCTCTCTATTTATCTTTGATGCGGTCGGCCTTTCCAGACCCCAGCCGGAATGATAGGTTTCTGATTCTTGCCTTCTTTGCGCTCTCCGAGGCTCCAGAAGGCCGAGCGTTGTACGGTTTCGCATCGCGCCAAATGAGCCCTTCAAATAGGCACCTTCTTCTGAGCGAAAGGGCCTCTTCGGTGAGTTTTCCAACCTATTTCCCCGAGATTTTCAGATCAACGTACTTCGATCTTTTGTGGGTTCAAGCCAGATCGGAACGAGCCCTCTCGCCAGAGGGCGGAGAAAGAACGTAAAACGCCTTAAAGGCCTTATTCTGCCTGGCGAGCCCAGAAGACGCGACAGCGTTATATACGAACTCGGCTTACCTCCGCCTTTGGAGTGGGTTGATTTCCGGACAAGCCGGAAGACGTACAAATTCAGATCTTTGGATTTGTCCCCTTCGAGGATTTCGAAAGGGCAAGGTCCAGTGGGCGCCCGAGCGGGTGTGAGAAACAAGGGGAAAGAAGATAAATCTCATGATAGTATGACCAGAAGTGGGAGTTGGTAAAATTTTGTCATCGATTAAAGCGAGGAACCTGGCAGCTCTGACCTTGACATTCATCCTGGCAGCCGGCGTCCTGGGCCCCGTCGCCTTTGCAGAGGAGGGCGCAGAACATACCATCGGGCCAGGTCCCGAGGAGTGGTGGATCGCGTACCCAGATCAGCATTCAAAGGCGGGATCTGCCGTAGATCACCCCTCTTGGGCTCTCGATCTTCTGAAGGAGAAGCCGGTGATGATGCTTATCCACAAAACCAACTGTCCTGCTTGCGTTAGGCAGGAGGCCGACATCAAAAAGGTCCTGAGGGATCTTGGAGATGATGTCGCCTACTTAGATCTTTTGACCGACGGCGGCGACGAGAAGACCTGGGCGGGACTTGACATCTACTATCCCAGCGGCGATCCCAGTGTAGATCGCATATTCGTTCCCGTGACCGTCGTTTTGACCCTGGTTTCCGGGCCCAGTGGTGATGTCGAAATCGGCTGGCACAGCGGCGTCGGCTACAGCGGCGAGAGGTGGATCAGATCTTATCTGAACGACGCCATCGCCCTCCACGCCGATAACTCTGCCAACTGGGACCGGTGAGATCGTTGAACCTGGTGAGCAAGACCGCCCTGATTTTTGGGATCGCATCGCTTCTGGTCGTCCTCGGCCTTCTTCCAGCCTGCTTCGCCGTCTCGGACGCGGCGGGAGGCGCAACTTCCGCCCCGAGCTTTGAAGCGATCGATCTGGACGGAAATTCCATCGAACTCGGGGATTTCGATGGGCAAGCTCTGATCCTCCACATAACCAACATAGAAACTCCCCTCTGCATCGAATGTGAAGAGGCGCTCAAGGCTCAGGTCGAAGAGCTCCAGAGGCTGAAAGAGGAGAACTCAGAAGCCGAGATCGTCACCATAAACGTGAGGAAGAACCCCTACTCCAAAGACGGAAGATTGCTTGCGGAGTCGTGGTGGGGAACGGACATATCCTGGCCCTGGATCGAGGACTTCGATCCATTTCCAGTGTCTGGGAAGTATATCGATTACTGGAGCCGGGGGAGCGGTTTTGCGAACCCCACCATAATTCTCGTGAACGATCGAGGTCAGATTTCGAGGGTGTACCACGTCTACCAGATCGGTGAAGGGATGGTGGAGGGGGTCCAGACCGCCGAATCCCTCCAGAATGCCGTTTTAGACATTCGAAATTCCGAGGGCGGTCATCAGACCAGCGGGATCGGTTCTGCTGCTGCCCGCGAAGTCACCTTCATCGGCATGTTCGGCCTTGGGATCGTAACGTCTCTTGCTCCCTGCTCTCTTGCCCTGCTGATCGCGGTCTTCAGTTACCTGATGACCTCTCACAGAAGGAAGATCCTGATGCCTGACGAGGGCAAGTCCTCACCCAAAGAGGGCCTTTTGATAGGCGTGGCCTTCACTTTGGGGATGGCTATGGTATTCTTCGTCATCGGGCTGTTCATATCCAACCTGGGGATCTTCGTAAGAGACTCCCGGTTCTTCGACCTCGCCGCCGGGGTTCTGATGATAATGCTCGGCATCACCAGCTTCAAGCCCCTCGACGAGATCCTCGAGCCCCTGACCTCTCGGCTCCACCGCCAAAGAGCAGTGGAGGCGGAGGACGTGAGATCGAAGAAGAGCTTCATGGAGCAGTTCATAAACATATCAGTCGGCCTCTTCAAGTACTCGGCTTTCGTGGGGGCCTTCACCCTGGGGGTCTTCTTCGCCCTGGGATGGGCTCCCTGTGCCGTATCTCTGGTCTTTCCGGTCCTGATCTGGCTGATGGCTCAGAACGTCTCCCCGATCACGGGGGGTTTGATGCTCTTTGTCTTCGGCGTGGGGCACGGCGTTCCGATCATACCCATATCCACCTTCTCTCGCACCTTCTGCGGGGCCATCGGCGAAAGGTACATCGCGCTAGGTAAGTGGATTACGGGAGGTTTCGGGTTTTTGATCATAGCGACGGGCGTGGTCTTTGCGGCCAGGTACTTCGGCTACACCTTCTGGTGAACTTCGGCTCCAAACCCTTTTGGGCCTGGGTCCGATCTTCTGGCTTTTTGAATAAGACGAAGATCTATAATGAGGATCTGGAGGGCCATCCTCTCCGAATACGTCGGGAACTTCGGGGACGATCAGAAATTGTCGCGCACGAACCATCCCCGAAGGCAAAAGGATCTTTACATCTCTATCATCTCCGCATCCCATAGATCATGCGGAAATGGTCTGGTAACCTTTCATCAAAAGGAATAAATGGTAATAATTCAAAGACCCGGCCCATAGGAATAGGGAGGTTAGGTTATCCATGAAAATAATTTTGACGGCTCTTATAGCCGCCATGCTCCTGGTGGGCATGGTCGCAGCTGCCGGAACTCCAATTGATCTGAGCACTCTAGAAAAAAAGGCGGAGATGAAGTCCAGAATGACTCCTGTGGTCATAACGTACACCCGAGACGCGCCCAGAACCACCACAAACGCGGTGGACGTTAGGACCCTGGGCAGAAGCTTCGGCACCTTCGCGGGCAAGCCCAGCACCGAGCCGATAGAGTTGGGTGCCCCGACGCCCATAACTTACACGCCCAGCTTCTCGATCTCCGTGAGCAACTCGACCTTTTCGCGGGTCACGTTATACACTCCGCCCTTCTCCATAGGGCAGACGACCAGAACCACGCCGGAACAGATGATATTCGGAGGAGCGTGAAGGCTTTCCTCAAGGCCTTCGCAAGATCCGCAAACCTCGGAGCTGAGAGGATCAGGCGCTGAGATGGGAGGTGGAGAAGCCTGAAGGTCAAGCTGGTGGTGGACGGGAAGGCGATTCCCATGAACCACTTCACCCAGGAGATTATGGAGAAGATCGTCTCGGGCGTGGCCGAGTCTCTGCGGGGGGTGGACCCCCAATGGAAGAAGATGGTCGTCGAGGTGGAGCGGGACGATTCGAGAGACTGACCGACGTCAATCCTTTTTGGACTTTTTGAAGACAGAGGAAAGGTCTATCAGGTATGTGCCCTCTTTTACGGCCATCACCAGCTCGTCGCGCTCGAAGAGCGAGGAAAGGTTCAGTTCGTAGGTGCCTGGCTCCCGCATCCTGATGCTCTCCACCGTCTTATCTTCGTTGTACCGGAGCTTATCAGATCCCCGATCCGGAGAGTTTTGGGATCGGTCCTTGGGAGAATCGATATCAAAAAATCCGTGCTTGCTCTTGGCTTTCTCATTCCGTCTTTCTTTTCGGCTCGCCCTATCTTTTTGTTCCTCTTTGGGGCGATCCGTTTTACGATCTTGGCGCGGACTTGCTTTCAGTATTTGTCGGAGCGAATCGTCGCCCTCTGGCCAGGGCTCGTAGGGCCCTCCGATCTCTGAAGCCTTCAGCGCACCCCGGACCTCTTTTATCTTCTCTTCAGACTTCACAAAGAGAAACTTGTTCCAGCCGCAGACGGGACACCCTTCAAGAACGTCCATGCCGTCTTCGAAGACGCTGTTGCATCTTGTGCACATGTGGGGCATGCTAATCAGTCACCGACCGAGACCTTGGTGCTGATCTGGTACTTGTCCTTCTCAACGGTTCGAAGCTGGTTGGCAGGTCCGATGATGGTCATCCTGGTCTTAATCCCGGATTTGCCCAGGATCTTGTTTATGAAGGTTCCCTCGTTCTTGACCGGGTAGCTTTCGATCTCTATGCCCGAGAACTCGTCCAGGCGTATCTCGGTCATCGTCATCTCGATCAGCTTGACCTCCTCCACTGGGGTCAGGCCCAGCTCCAGCACCACGATTTTTCCCTTTTTGACCTTGTTCAGTATGAGCCGGATCTTTTCCATGGAGGACATGCTCTCAAGCCTCTCAGCAGAGATCAGATCCATCTGTACTTCACGCATCATCTCACCCGAAGTGCCTCGCTATGGCCACATACAGCTCATCGATGTTCGACCCTTCCAGGGCTGAGATGGTGACCATGGGATGTTGCGGAAAGGCCGCCTTTATCCTGGAAGGAGAGGCTTTGGGCAGATCCATCTTGTTGGCCACGATCAAGAGGGGCAGCTTTCTCGCCTCCATGTTTCCCACCACCGTGACGTTGACCTGGGTGTAGGGGTCCTCTGTGGAGTCCATCACCAAAAGCACCCCATCCAGGTTTTCCAGCCATTTTATCGCCTCGATAACCCCTTCCGTCGCCTCCTTCGCTCTCCTTTTAGCTTCTTCCTCTTCCAGCCCGTAAGTCATGAACTCTCTGAAATCGATCTTGGTAGCCATCCCCGGAGTATCGACTATGTCCAGCTCGACGCTCGATCCGTTGGCGTTTATCATCACGCCGTCCGTCCTCATGGCCCGTCTCGTCTCGTGAGGTATGTTAGATATTCCTCCCATCTCCATCCCGCTCCAGTCTTTCACGATTCTGTTGGCCAAAGTGGTCTTTCCGGCGTTGGGCGGGCCGTATATGCCTATTCTGGCCTTTTTTTTACCAAAGATCCATTTTATCCAAATGGCAAAGTTCATCTTGAGACTTCTGATGACGCTCATGCCCAATCCTCTCGATGAGAGATGATCATGTATATACTAATAATTTTCCACTACTTTTTTATAGTCAGCAATGGGTAGTGCACCAGCAGTGAGTTGATGTTATTATACTATTACGTCCTATC
>CAZNGI010000131.1:0-6406 GCA_964572505.1 uncultured Methanotrichaceae archaeon
GTCGGTGAGGGTCCCGTCGATGTCGAGGGCGACCGCCCGGATCAATCCATTAACCCCGCTGTGGTCACCGAGAAGACCGCCTCGCCGTCTGGGAGATTCGGCGAGTCCACGAGCCTTGCGATCCTCTTTTCGCCCTTGGACTTCCGGAGGTAGACCCTGAAGGTGGCGGTGTGGCCGACGATGTGACCTCCCACGGGCCTTGTCGGATCTCCGAAGAATGCGTCGGGCTTTGCCATCACCTGGTTCGTCACCAAGACTACGGCGTTGTTGAGGTCTGCAAAACGCACCAGGGTGTGGAGGTGCTTGTTCAGCTTCTGCTGCCGATCGGCGAGGGTTCCCCTCCCCACGTACTCAGCCCTGAAGTGGGCGGTCAGGGAGTCGACTACGAGAAGCCTCACAGGCTTTCCTGACTTTTTCAGCTTCTCAGCGAGGTCGAGGGCGCTCTCGGCGAGCAGAATCTGATGGTTGGAGTTGTAGGCTCTGGCCACGTGTATGTTCTTCAAAAACTCCTCGGGGTCCCAGGGATGGTCCGGGTCCTCGGAGGGAGGGAGGCCATCCACCATATGGACGATCCTCTCGGGCCTGAAGGTGTTCTCGGTATCGATTATTATCACGGAACCGTCGAGACCCCCCATCTCAAGGGGAAGCTGGACCTTGACCGCCACCTGGTGGGCCACCTGGGTCTTGCCGGACCCGAACTCGCCGTAGAGCTCCACGATCGACTGGGTCTCAAACCCCCCGCCCATCAGGACGTCGAAGGTCTCGCTGCCGGTCGTCACCTTGCCGACGAGCTTTCTCCTCTCCATCACCTGGTCGCCGGTCTCAAAGCCCCCGATATCCGCGGCCTCCCTGGCGGAGGCGATGATCTTTGTCGCCGTCGACTCGCCCACGTCGGCGCAGGCCGCGAGCTGCGCGGGCGAGGCCACCGCCAGGGCCTCGACGCTGTTGAACCCCGCCTCCCTCAGCTTCTCCGCCGTGGCCGGACCCACCCCAGAGAGATTTTCCAGTAATATTTCAGCCATATTTCACCAATCCCGAATGGACCAAAAGACCCTTCTCAACTTTAACCCCTTTACTCGGGCGGGGCGAAAGTAACCCTGGTGCTCCACCCGCAGCTGACCTCCAGCTCGCCGTTCCAGCCCTCCTTCGCCATGCAGTCGACGAGCTCGATCCGGGAGCCGAGATCGATGTTCTCTATCAGCCGGACGTGATCGTTCCAGAGGGCGACCCTCACCCTTCCAGTCTCGTCGGAGACGTAAATGTTGGAAACCCTCCCGACGGCGCCGTTGTCCCGCTCAAACTCCCGGACCTCGCCCAGGCCCGTGACGAAGCCGGATATGCTGTAGATCGATCCGGGAGCAAGCTCCGAGATTGTGGTTATCTTCTCATCGTACTCGATCGCAACCTCGCTTTTTCTCACCACCGAGTAGCCCCCTGCCTGGATCTCGACCTGGCCGTACCTCTCTCGCGAGAGGGCGTTTATCACCTCCAGGGTCTCGCCAGCTTCTAGGTCCATCTCTGCCTTCTCGTTCCAGAGGGTGAGCCTGATCTTGCCGGAATCGTCGCCCAGGGTGACGGACCTAACCCGGCCGACAGAACCGTCCCGCCGCGTGAACTCGCGAACAGCTCCCGGGTCGACGACCTTTGCGAGAAGGTTGATGTCACCCATGTCAGCCCTTATCTCCGAGATCTTGTGGGGCTCGACCCTGGTCTGGATTTGGGCCTCGACTTCCTCAAGGCCGCCCCGATCGACCGTCACCTCGGTCCCGAAGTACCCCTCTCTCGTGAACCCTCTGATCCTGAAGGTCTGATCGACCTTCAGTTCGCCGCTGGATACGGGCTCGACGAGCTCGTCCCAGAGGACGATCCGAACGGTCCCGGTCTCGTCGCCGACGGCGAGATTCGCAACCCTGCCGGCTGATCCGTCGCCGCGGGCGAACTCGTGGACCTCGGAGATGGATACGATCTTGCCGACGAAGGTGACCTTCCCGGTCTCGGGCCTGATCCGGTCGATCTTCAGCTCCACCTCGCCGAACTCGCGGGCGACGAGCATCGCCGCCGTCCTCCGGTCGCAGAGCTCGCCCATGAGCTGGACCTTCTCCTCGACCCTTCGCTCGAACTCTTGGGGCGAGATCTGACCTGATATCTGGTCATAGATCTCGCCGATCTCCTGGTCCATGAAATTCACCTTCAGGCCTTCCCCGCCGGAGCCGTCGTCTCGGAAGTGCACTTGAGGTATGATGCGTCGCACCTGGAGACGAAGATGTCGCAGACCTGGGTCGGGTCGCCGTCCATCAAGACCGCACCGTTGTCGATCAAAACCGCCCTGTGAGATATCTCCCGGACGAAGTCGACGTGATGGCTGACGAGGAGGATGGTAGTTTCGAACTCGGCGTTGATCCGCTTTATGGCGTTGGAGACGTCCCGGAGGGTTATGGGGTCGATGTCCCCAAAGGGCTCGTCGAGGATGAGGATCTTGGGGTTTGAGGCCAGAAGAAGGGCGAGAGATACCCTCACCTTCTCGCCGCCGCTGAGCTGGTGGGGGTACTTGTCCAAGACCGAGAGGTTGAGGTCCAGGACCTTGAAGACCGGCTCGGCGTACTTTTTCGCTTCCGTCGCCGGAAACCTTGGGAACAGCTCACCGAAGACCTCGTTGGTGAGGCCGAGCTTGTCCAGGACAGCTTTCGCATCCTCCTCCGTCATGTCGGTGAGGGTGTAGATCACGTCCAGAACCTTGTCGCTTATGCCGAGTTCGCTTGCCACCTTCCGGGCGTGCTCGATGACGTCCTGGCCTTTGACCCCTAGCTTGTAGCCGATCTGCTCCAGGACCGTCTCGCGGGGGGAGAGGGCGAACTCCTGATACATTATCCCCAGGTTCCTTCGAACCTCCATCCTCTCCCGCGAGTACTCCACCATGTCGACCCAGCTGTCTGCGAGCTTGTAGAGGACAGAGCCCTCGTCGGGCCGCGCCAGACCCTGGACGATCTTGAGGAGGGTGGTCTTTCCCGCGCCGCTGGAGCCGATCAGGGACGTGATCTCGCCCTCCTTGATGTCCAGGTTCAGGTCCTCGATCTTCAACACCTCGCCCGTGCCGATGAGATAGTTTCTCTTGTAGAGGTTCACCACCTTGATGGCGGGAGGGGCGTTTGGCCTTGGCGTGAGGGGGTCGGCCTCGCCGAGGTGGGATAAGAACCTGTCCAAAACCTCCCCTGGCTTTCCATCATCCCGGATCTCGCCCTCGTCCAGCCAGATCAGCCTGTCGGCCAGGTACCTGTGAACCTCGGGAAGGTGGGATACGACGACGATGGTGATCCCGAGCTTGCTGTTGACGTTCTTGATGGTGTCGAGAACCTCCTGCTTTGTCGCCGGACAGGCCATGGTGGCAGGCTCGTCGAGGAGGAGGAGCTTCGGCTTTTTGGCCAGCTGCCTTGCGATCAGAAGCCTCTGCTTCTCGCCGCCGCTAAGTATGGTGGCGAGCTGCTTCGCCTTTTTCTGCAAACCGACGAGCTTCAGGTACTCCATCGCCTCGGACATCACCTCCTCGTATTCGAGGTCGTACTTCGTGGGAATGGTCTCGTAACCGGTCTTGCGAGAGTAGACCCGCTTTGCCACGTTGTTCAGGGCGGACTCGGTCCAGAGGCCGAAGTCCCTCTGGAGGTGGATGGCTGTGACCTGCCTCTGCTTGTGCATCATCTCCGGCTCCGAGTCGGGCGTGATCTCGAGGCCGTCGATCTCGATCCGGCCGGAGTCGAAGGTCTCGACGCCGCGCAGGACCTTCATGAGAGTGCTCTTGCCGCTGCCGCTTTTTCCCACTATTCCCAGGATCTCGCCCTCTTTGGTGGTGAAGCTTACACCTTTCAGGGCCTCTACTTGGCTATCTTTGAGCTGGTAGACTTTAGATAAATTCTCAACCTTGAGCAATATCAAAACCTCCTCATATCTTCATCTCTGCAAATCCGGAATTTGACGTATATTTTTTGGTGGATGTTCATTTCGCGAAGCCTTCAGCCGATATCGGCTCACGGTGGGTTCGACCTGTGAAGGATCGGAAACCGTTGATCGGTCGGAAGATCAGCCCGTCCTCGACCGATCCTGCGACCTCATCGGATCTTCGTTCCTGGTGGTACCGCCTTCTCCGGGGCCAGCAGGACCGCAGAGTCCCCCGGGTCTGCAGCCAGAAGCATCCCTCGGGACTCGACGCCGAAGAGCTTGGCGGGCTCCAGATTGGCCAGGACGACGATCTCTCGACCCACCAGATCCTCGGGACTGTGGGTCATGGCGATCCCCGCCACGATCTGCCTCTCCTCGGACCCTATATCGACCATCAGGCGGAGGAGCTTGTCTGAGCCCTTGATCCTCTCCGCCTCCAACACCACCCCGATTCTGATGTCGAGGTTCTTGAAATCTTCATACTTTATGGTGCTCATATTCTCTTCACCCTTCTTCTTTCCCTTCTTCGCTTCAAGGCTCGCTATCCTCTCCCTGAAGATCTCGTCAAGGCCCGAGACCATCGAGTCGTCCATCTTGTTGAAGATGTGTTCGGGGACGCCGAGCCTCTGTCCCGCATCTATGGGAACGAGGGCGTCGTCGAATAAGGCGCGAGCCGCGGTCCCCGCAAGGCCCAGCTGCTTCCAGGCCGACTCCATCGCGGCCGGCATCACCGGCTGGAGCATGATAGCCAGAGCCTTTGCGATCTGGAGGCAGTTTCTCAATACGGCGCCGCACCGGGCCCGGTCGAATTTAGCGAGCTTCCAGGGCTCGTTCGCCTGGAAGTAGGTGTTCCCATAGTCCGCGAGAGACATGGCGCCGTCGACCAGCTTCTTGAACTCGTACTCCGCGAGGGCCGCCTTCACCTCGGCGAGGGTCGCCTCGATCTTCAATGTGACCTCTGGATCGAGATCGCCCTCGGGGACGGACCGATCGAAGTTCTTGGAGGTGAAGGTGACGGCCCTGTTGACGAAGTTGCCCAGAGCCCCCACCAGCTCGCCGTTCACCTTCTCCCCGAAGACCGTCCAGGAGAAGTTCAGCTCTTTGGTGTGGGATGTGTAGGAGGCGAGGTAGTACCGCAGAAGGTCGGGGTGAAGCCCCTTCTCCAGGTAGTCGTCGATCACCCAGACGACGTAGCCCCTGCTCTTGGAGAATGTCTTGTTATCGATCTTCAGCATCCCGCTTGCAACGACGGCGCTCGGGAGGGTGTAGCCGGCCCCCTTCAGCATCGCCGGCCAGAAGATGCAGTGGTGGTATACGATGTCGCCCCCGATGAAATGGACGATTTTCGAGGGATTTCTCCAGTAGCTCTCCCAGTCGCCTCCGGATCGCTTCGCCCACTCCTCGGAGAAGGATATGTAGCCGATGGGCGCGTCCACCCAGACGTAGACGACGAGCCCCTCCTGGCCGGGGAACTTGACGCCCCATTCGAGGTTTCTGGTGATGCACCAGTCCTTCAGCTCCTGCTTGACCCATTCGAGGGCGTAGTTTCTGGCGTTGGTGGTGCCTCCCAGCCCCTCCAGATAATCGATGAGAAAGTCGCTGAAGGCAGAGAGCCTGAAGAAGTAATGCTTCTGGGTCCGGTACTCCGCCTCGTTCCCGCAGACCTTGCAGAGGGGCTCTGTGATCTCTCCGGGCTCCAGGTGGCGGCCGCATCCCTGGTCGCACTCGTCGCCTCTGGCGGGGGACTTGCAGTAGGGGCAGGTCCCCTCGACGTATCTGTCGGGAAGGAAACGATCGCAGGAGGGACAGTAGGCGAGCTGGATCTCCTGGGGGTAGACGTACCCCTCGTCCATCAGGGTCCTGACGATTGACCGGGTACGGCTGTGGTTGGAGGGGTCATCGGTGTTTCCGAAGTAGTCGAACTCCACCTCCATGCGCTTGAAGACGTCGTCGAAATGGTCGTGGTATCGAGTCACAAGCTCCGTGGGGGTCGTTGCTCTCTCCTCGGCGTTGACGACGATGGGGGTCCCGTGAGAGTCGGACCCGCAGATGAAGATGGGATCTTTCCCCATCTTCTTCAGCCCCCTGACGTAGATGTCGGCGGGCACGTAGGTCCTCAGGTGCCCGATGTGGCAGGGGCCGTTGGCGTAGGGCAGTCCGCAAGTTACGAGTATGGGAAGTTCGGGTGAAGGCAAATCAGAACACCTGGCCAGGCTATGCCCAAACTTCCAGATATACGTTTCCCATCTCGAAAAATGGAGAGACTATCGAGCACGGCGCCACCGCCGAAGTGCTCAGCACCCTGAGCGGCGGGACGAGGTTCTGCCCGGGCTTCGCCCTTTGGCCGTGAATGCGGGGCGCTTTGGTCCTTTGGTCCTTTAGTTCTTTGGTCTAGGCGAGAAGCCGCATGCCCACCGAACTGCAACTTCATCGAGAAACCGAATTGGGCGCCGGAACCAGATATTCAAGATTTCCG
>CAZNGI010000132.1:0-6383 GCA_964572505.1 uncultured Methanotrichaceae archaeon
CCAGCACAACCTTGATCTTATTCATCTCGGATTTACCCCCTACATTGCCATGATCTATGTTATGCTCTCTTGATCATAGATATAATAAATAACTATAGTAGGGTCGGACCTCCGGAGGGCCAAAAAATCGGTCGGAGGTTCCAAAATTAAAGGATAATGGCCTTTATCCGCCTTCTATTCGCGACCTCTGCAGGAAGATCGACGGCCACCGAGGCTGCATCGATGATGGCGCCGTCTCCGCTCGCGACCGGACAGTTCGCGAGCTTGAGCCTGTGGTCCACATCCTTTGCGGTCTTCGCGCATCCCGGAACCTCAAAGCCGGCCATCATCTCCCTGATTTTGGCCGCAAGCTCTCCACTTTTGCTGATCTGCTGGTCGAGGAGCACCTCGACCCGACCGATTCCGTTTTCTTTCAGAATTGTTAGAATCTCCGAGAGGGCCAGGGTCGTATGATCCGAGGACCGGTATCTTCTGAAGATGCCCCTTGTGTCCCTCAAAAAGCCGTCGTCGCAAAGGTAGACGGGAGCACCGACGATGAGGCTCTCGACGGTGATGAGGACGTTGTAGCCGTCGATGGCGATGGTTCGACCCTGAAGCTCATTCGCAGAGATCCGTTTACCCTTTCGCGACGCGGCAAGACTCGAGGGGACCGCCACCCTGGTCAGGACGAACCTCTGTTCTTGGGGGAGGCGGTGATGGTCGGAGACGAACCTGATCGCAGGTTCCGATGGGTATCCCCGATCCAGGAGGTATCGGACCTCCACTGCCGCCCTTCTCAAGGTTTGGAGCTCTTCACCTGTGATCGTTTCGCCTCCCTGTAGAGGTCGTTTCCGAAGGAGTCCGTGGCGACGATCATCGGCCCCCAATCTTTTGCCTCCAGCTCCCAGAGGCCCTCGGCCATCCCCAGGTCCGGAAGGTGGAGCCTCCTCACCCGAAGGTGACGGGCCGCAAGAGCCCCGCACCCGCCGGGGTAGGCGAGGTAGGCCGCCTTTCCGCGGAGGGCCTCGGCCTCCTCGGATATGCCGCCTTTTCCGACGATCAGTCTCGCGCCCCTGTCGACAACGTCCTTGGTGTACCTGGCGACCCTGCCGCTGGTGGTGGGCCCGGCGGAGAGGACCATATCGTCCCGGATCAGGGGGCCGCAGTGGTAGATGACGGCTCCCTCCAGGTTCACTGGAAGCTCCTCCCCGGATCTCAAAAGCGCGTGGACCTTGTCCCTGGCGGTGTAGACGGTCCCGCTGATCCAGACCAGGTCTCCGGCCCGAAGGGCCGAAACGTCCTCTTTCGATATCGGCGTCTTCAGTCTATGTTCCATCCTTCATCCCTCACCGTCGCGGAAGCGCTTCTGTTGGCCCAGCACTGTATGTTCACCGCCACCGGGAGCGAGGCGGTGTGGCAGAGAGACCATTCGATTTTGACCCCCAGGGCCGTGGTCTCGCCGCCGAGGCCCATGGGCCCAGGGCCGATCCGGTTGATCTTCGATAATAGGTCCAGCTCTATATCCGAGGTGCCCGGCATATGGAATAGCGCCCTTTTGGCGAGCCTCGGAGCAAGGTCGAAAGTTCCGCCGATCCCCACCCCAACGAAGACCGGAGAGCAGGCCCTGCCAGCCCGATTTGCCACCTCCTGGGCGACAAAATCCAGGGGGTCGTCGGCGGGGTTTAACATCGATAGAAAGCTCGCGTTCTCGGAGCCCGCGCCCTTGGGGAAGGCCGTGATCCGAAGGTCGTTCCCGGGGGCGAAATCGATGATAAGGTCGGGCATCCCCTGGCCTGTGTTGTCCCCGGAGTTCTTCCTAGTCAGGGGATCGACGGCGTTCGGCCTGAGGGGTATCTTTTCGGTGGCCCGTCGGACGCCCTCGGCTATCGCCTCCTCCAGGTATGGTGGCATCTGGAGGTCGCGGCCGATCTCCAGGTGGAAGACGGGAAGGCCGGTGTCCTGGCAGAGGGGAACCGCTTCAGAAGATGCGATCCTCACGTTCTCCAGTATCGCTGCAAGCTGGGATCGCGCGATGGGGTTCGTCTCCCTCTCGGCGGCCCCTTTGATCATCCCCGTCACCCAGGGGGGTAGAGTGGTCTCTGCCCTCGCGAGAATCGCCACCGTCGCCTCGATTACGTCCTCTCGCCTCAAGATCGATCCTTCCCCCGGATCTTTATCGGCTTCGACTGGTCCGCGATCTTCAGTTCGGTGTCTAGCCCCAGGGCTTTTTCCATGGCGTACTTGTGAAGGTCGCCGGAGGTGTGAATTCCGCCCTCGCCGCCCCGGACAGCTCTGCAGGGGTACATCTGGCAGAGGAGGCCGGCTCGGGGCGGGGCATCTTCCAAGCTCTTTCCCACGATCTCCTTTGCCACGTGCCAGGTGCTGCCGCAGGGCGAGCCTCTTACGACATGGACATTGGCGACGCGGCCATCCTCCACATCGACCTCGATCTCTGGCTGGCCGAATTTCTCGGCGAAAGTGTCCACCGCCTCGACTCCGCACTTTTCGAGGGTGCAGCAGATCTCGTCCACCTCGATGTAGATTCCGTACTCGTCGGCGATCTTCTGAAGCTCGGGAACCGACCCGGCTCGTGCTATACCTCCGGGCACGATGAGGGCCTGGGCACCCCCCTTCCCCGCCCTGATGGCGATCTCTGGGGTGACGTCGGGGTGGAGGGAGTAGGTGATGATCAGGTCCGAGCTGAAAAATTCCGGGTCCAGGTCCAGATCGTCGAAGAACTCCTCGGGGTCTTCGATGAAATCCGGCAGGAACTGGGGAAGGTCGATCGAGACCACCTCGAAATCGGATCTCTCTTTTATCGTCTCGATGAGACGCTCGCCGTACTTTCCCCTGGTGACGACTCCGACTCGCATGTAAGTTTCATTACGAGGGGAGGTTATAGAGTTTGTCTCGGAGTAGGTCTCGGAGAAAGTACATTTACCTTGGATCCGATCGAGGATCATGATCCCTTGCGTCCTGGTCGCGGGAACCCACAGCGGCGTTGGCAAGACCACGGTGGTATTGGGCCTTTTGGCGGCCCTCAAGAGGCGAGGCATCGAGGTTCAGCCCTTCAAGGTGGGGCCCGACTTCATCGATCCCACTCATCACACCGCCATCTGCGAGAGAGCCTCCAGAAACCTCGACACCTTCATGATGGGCGAGGAGGGCGTCCGGAGATCCTTCGCCTGGGGGGTCGAGGGCGCGGATGTGGCCGTCATCGAGGGCGTCATGGGCCTCTACGACGGCCTCGACGCAACGGAGATTGCATCTTCGGCCTCCGTGGCGAAAGCCCTGAACGTGCCGGTCCTCCTGGTCATAAACGTTCACGGGACCTCCAGGAGCGCGGCAGCCATGGCTCTCGGCTACGCGAAGTTCGACCCGGAGGTTGAGATCGCGGGCCTCATTTTGAACAGGGTCGGAAGCGAGCGCCACCTCACCCTCCTGCAGGAGGCGCTAAAGCCTCTGGGAATTCCCATACTGGCCGCCCTTCCGAGGAAAAGCGAGATCTCGCTTCCGAGCCGCCACCTCGGGTTGACGATGGGGTTTGAAGGCCATCACGACCTGGGCGCCCTCGCCGACTTCGTCGAGGAGAACGCCGACCTCGACCGGATCCTAAAGCTCGGTTGCAATGTCCCCTCTGTTGAGCCAAAATCCGAGTTTGGAGGGGACCGGATCAAAATCGGCGTAGCATACGATGAGGCCTTCTGTTTCTACTACGAGGAGAACTTCGATGAGCTTCGAAGGCTGGGCGCTGACATCGAGTTCTTCAGCCCCATGCGCGACCCCCTGCCGGACGTTCAGGGCCTCTACCTCGGGGGTGGCTACCCGGAGCTATACGCCGAGGCCCTGGAGAGATCCCAAACTCGCAGCGAGATCAAAAAGGCCGCCGAGGAGGGGATGCCGATATACGGCGAGTGCGGCGGCCTGATGTACCTCTGCGAGTCGGTGATCTCAAAAGACGGGGATTCGGAGAACAGGATGGCGGGAATCCTTCCCGCATCCACCCAGATGACCGGAAGGCTTCAGGCCCTCGGCTACGTCGAGGGGGACGTCGTCGGCGAAAATTCCGTCGTCGAGAGGGGAAGGGTGATCAGGGGCCACGAGTTCCACTACTCGAAGATGGACTGCGCGAGAGACGCGCGGTTCGCCTATCGGTTCCGGCGCGGGAAGGGGATCATCGAGGACAAGGACGGCCTGGTCGAGCACGAGGCCCTGGGAAGCTATCTGCACACCCACGTCTACTCGTTCCCGATGGAGAGGTTTGTTGAGAGCTGCAGGATGTACGGGAGAAGGTGATCTGAAAGATCAAAGAGGTTGGAAAGAGGCCTTGCGGAACGCCCTCAAGTCGGCCACGTTCACTTTTTTTGCCGGTATATTTTTGTCGGTATATATTAGTCAGCTTTACAACCTTATTTTAAATTGAATACCCCGCAGCTTGCTGCGGTTGGGATGGTCAAATAATCAACTCAACAGTTTGAATCGGGCCACGGATAATCTAAGTGGCGGGTATCGGGAAGCATATGATTGGCTTAATAATGATGCTATTTGCGGTCTATCGGCTTAACAGGGCGGCGGCGCACCCCGCAGCTTGCTGCGGGGTGCGCCGCCGCCAGTTTGACTTTATAAAAAATGTCGATATCGAAGTTATATATACCGTGATCGCTCTCAATGCCAAGCTCAAGTTCAGAGATCAACGGACGACTCCCGAACTCGAATTCGGGCGATGCGGTTCAAGGGGTTTGATGACGCCATGACGAAATTAAGCGGTTATAACGGGCTCAAAATGGAAGGCGAGATCAGATGGGGGCGGTTCAGAGGGATCGAGATCTGCAGGAGGAGGGTAGATGTGGACGATTGACGATTCCGTCAACCTCTACGGCGTGGACGGCTGGGGGAACGGGTACTTCACCATAAATGAGCGCGGAAATCTCGCGGTATCACCTCGAAAGGAGGCCGGAGGAACGGCCGACGTGATGGAGATCATCGACCGGATCAACGAGTCCGAAGTGGTTCAGTTCCCGATTCTCTTCAGGTTTCCCCAGATCCTCGAGGACCGGCTCGAGGAGATCAACGGGGCCTTCCTCTCCTCGATGGAGGAGCTGGAGTATCGGGGCGGGTACAGGCTCGTCTTCCCCATGAAGGTGAACCAGAGAAAAGAGGTGGTTGAGTACATCGCCAGTGGCGGAAAGAAGCTGAACGTCGGCTTGGAGGTCGGAACGAAGGCAGAGCTTCTGGCAGCTTTATCTCTCGGCCTCGGGCCTGATGCCCTGATAGTCTGCAACGGCTATAAGGACAAAGACTACCTCAAGCTCGCCCTCAAGTTCGGAGTGGCGAACAACATCGTCATCGTTATCGACATCTTCGAAGAGATATTCGACATTCTCAGGTGTTCAAGAGAGCTGGGCGCAAAGCCGAGGCTCGGCCTTCGAACGAAGCTATTCTCAAGAGGCAGCGGCCGTTGGGAGGAGTCGGGAGGGGAAGTGTCCAAGTTCGGCCTATCCACCGCCGAGATCTTGGAGTCGATCCGGATCCTCTCGGAAAACGGCATGATCGACTGCCTGAAGATGCTCCACTTTCACATAGGTTCCCAGATAACGGACATCCGCAAGATCAAGATCGCTATGAACGAGGCCGCCAGGATCTACGCCAAGGTGAGAAAGGTGGCCGAGGTCGAGTACTTCAACGTCGGCGGAGGGCTCAGCGTCGACTACGACGGCTCCAAGACCCCGACCCCTGCCAGCGCCAACTACACCCTCCAGGAGTACTCCAACGACGTCGTCTACACTCTCCAGAGGACCTGCGACGAGGAAGAGGTGCCCTGCCCGACGATCGTCTCTGAGAGCGGCCGGGCGATCGCCGCCTACCACTCCTTTCTAGCCTTCAAGGTGATCGGGAAGAAGAACTCCAAAGATGGGCTCGAGGTCAAGCCCGCGGAAGACGATCCAGTCCAGATAGAGGACATGCGCCAGGCCCTAGAGAAAATGGACCTTGAGAACTATGCTGAGTTCTATCACGATGCACTTCACTATCGAGAGGAGCTCTTCGACGCCTTCAACCTGGGGAACATCGGCCTTGAGGAAAGGTCGAAGGGGGATCTCCTCTTCTGGAAGGTCTGCCAGAATGCGGCCACGTTCGCCAAAGCCGACGAGAACGACACCGAGGAGTTCAAGAGCCTCAAGCGGCTTTTGAGCAAGAAGTACATCGGAAACTTCTCCCTCTTCCAGTCGGTCCCTGACATGTGGGGCGTCCAGCAGATCTTTCCGACGATGCCGCTTCACAGGCTCGGCGAAGAGCCGACGGTGAGGGGGACGATCGCGGACATCACCTGCGACTCCGACGGCGAGATCAGGAGCTTTGCCGGGGAGAACAGCGACTTTCTCGCCCTCCACGATCTGTTGGACGAC
>CAZNGI010000133.1:0-6336 GCA_964572505.1 uncultured Methanotrichaceae archaeon
CTGGATAACCAACTAGATCTTGTTTTGTCTTTGCTTAGGGAGAAAGGAATCAAGGAAGAAGAGATAGCAATCGGTTTTATCGATGAAGCCAGGCCGCAGAATACAGCGAACACGGTCAAGGTTTGGAGCTTTGAAAGAGTGCGATCTATAAAAAACACAACAAAATTCAATACGAATACTATTGGATTCTATGCGATAAAAGGCAAAAGCGTGAGCAAGTTCCTTGATGATTCAAAGGCCCCCTCAATAGCTGGCTTCTTGAATGATATAAAAACCTCAAATGACGCATATCAAGCGATTGTAGTTATCATAGACAACTTCCCATCTCACAAGAGCGTACTCGTTAGGCAGAAGGCCAAGGAACTTGGCATATATCTCGTTTATCTTCCGCCATATTCTCCAAATTTGAATCCAATTGAGTTCATCTGGAAATCTATAAAAAGAGTACTATTCACATCTTTTGTCCCAAATCTGGCGGAGATGAGAGGTATAATCACAGAGTCTTTTTGCAGGTTCGCAGAATGCAAAAGTTATGCAGCTCATTGGATTGAAAAATTTATATTAAATAATAAGCATTATAAAAATTTATGCAAATAACTATAATATAATTAATACGATCGACATCTCTAAGGAGCTTTCGCCTATATTTGACACGAAAGACCATTAGCCAGTTTCATAGGGAGATCACCGCACCATGCGATTCTTGTCTTAACCGACGACCCGTGAGGCAACATTCAAACAGATTATCTATACGTAAAATGCCAAATTGTATAAAATAAATATTACATTTAAACCAAGCAATCATAATCATATACATCGCATAAAGAAGATAAGTGGCTATAATATTATATTATGGGGAAATGACTAGAAAACTTTATTAGCAACAACTCGAACTAAGAATTGCTACATTAGTGGAGGTAACCAGAATGGGAAGAGGAGGTTTTGTTTCAGATCCTGCGACGATGGAAATGCGAAAGAGGGCCAAAGAGCTGGGTATAAGAACCGTTTGGCAGAGGTATAACGAGAATCATGCTCGCTCAAAGGACGCCCCATTCCAAGCGACTTGTACGACCTGTCAGCAGGGTCCATGTGTAGATGTGCATCGGACCGGCGTATGCGGCATGAGCAAAGATGTCATTATAGCCAAGAACCTGGTTTCAGAGACCACCATCGGAGCTGCAGCCCATGTAGGACATGCAAGACGGGTTGCTGCCATCATGAAAGGTGTCGGTGAAGGGTCCATAAAGGGATATTCCGTCAAAGATGGCGAAAGACTAAACGAAGTGTACTACGGTCTGGGGTTAAACGGCGCACGATCAGACAACGAAAAGTTGGTTGGAATTGCAGAGACGATCCAAGACGACATATCGAAGCTGAACGGCACGCCTAAAATGCTGCAGTTCAGATCTTTAGAAGATAGAAGGAAGCTCTGGGATGAAAAAGGGATACTCATCGACGGCGGTTGCACTGAAATAATGGAGGCGATGAACCGAATCGCCATGGGAATGGATCACGATATGGAGAACCTTCTTTTGGGTGCATGCAGATTAGGGCTCGTTGACGCCTACTGTGGAATGCATCCTGCAACGCTCGTTCAAGACATTCTCCTTGGCGTCCCCACGATTACAACGGTTAGAACAAATCTCACCGTCTTAGACGCTGACAGAATCAACATAGTGTTGCACGGCCATAAACCATTCTTGTCGGATGCGGTCATAACAGCCGTCGAAGAATATAACGCAGATCCAAACAACGAACCTAAGATCAACTTAGTCGGGATGTGCTGCACTGGCATGGAAGTCCTGATGCGAAAAGGGCTCGACTTTGCAGGAGATATCCTCCAGCAGGAACTCGTCATAGCGACGGGAGCAGTTGAGCTTGCGGTCGTGGAGATTCAATGCACACAACCCGCAATAGTGGATGCGTCAAGCCATTTCCATACGAAGATAGTTACTACAGATCCCATGGCCAAAATGGAAGGAACAACATATGTTGAGTTCGAGCCGGAGAGGGCAGAGGAGATCGGCAGAGAATTGGTAGAGATAGCGGTTGAGAACTACGCCAACAGAGATCAAAGCAAAGTTTACATCCCCGACTACAAGCCAAGCGAAATGCTGGCCGGATTTTCCACCAGACAGCTGGTTGCATGTCTCGACAAAGCAAAGCCTGGAGACCCCCTTGGCGCTCTCGTAGACAACATAAAGAACGGGAATATACGTGGAGTTGCCGCAGTAATAGGGTGTGTTACACCGCGAGATGACTACGGATATCGGACCGTGACCCTGATCAAAGAGCTGATCAAAAACGACGTTTTGGTCCTTCTTACAGGATGTGTTGCAACAATCGCTTCCTACTGGGATCTTCTGAAACCCGATCCTACGTATCCCGGTGTTGGCAAGAATTTAGCGGCGGTAATGGACGCAGTTGCCAAGGCCAACGGAGTTGAGGCGGTTCCACCATGCATCTTTATGGGTGCATGTGTCGATAACTCCAGACTGGAAGAAGTTCTGAACGCAACTGCAGGTTATCTTGGCGTGCGGATCGATCAGCTTCCTGTAGCGGGTTCAGCACCAGAATATATCGCAGAAAAGGCAGTTCCCATAGGATTCTGGACGGTGACGTTGGGCATCTTTACACATATAGGAGATCAGCCAAACGTGGCCGCAAGTGAGAGGGTGGTCAAGTGGCTTACTGACGATGTCGAAGACATCTTTGGCGGGAAGTTCTACGTCGAAGACGATCCGTACAAATCAGCCGAGAAGATCATAGAGGTTATCGAGGATAAGCGCAGAGCATTGGGGATATGAGTGCATAAACAATTAATTTTTCTAATTATTTTTGTTGCAAAGAACTAGATTAGTGCTGCTACAACTTGCATATAAGGTGGGAAAAGAGATGACGCACAGGATAACACGGAAAGAGGACCTCAACGCCATGGATTATCTTATTGAAGTCGAGGCGCCCATGGTGGCCGAAAGGTTCCAGCCAGGGAACTTCGCCGTCTTGATTAGCGTCCCCCAGGGTGAAAGGATTCCCATGTCCATACAGAAGGTGGAGGACGGTAAAATTACGATGTTCATCAAGAGGTTGGGCAAGACGTCCATCGAGCTGGACTGCTTTGAGGTGGGCGACTCCCTCGAATCGGTCATAGGGCCTTTTGGGAATCCGCCTGAGGTCAAGAGGTACGGCAACGTCGTCTTTGCCTCTGATCTGGTCTGTGGTCATGCAGAGAACTACGCTCTATGTAAGGCGCTGCAGAAGATCGAGGGCAATCATGTGATCTCCATTCAGACCTTCCCCACCAAGGACGACGTCTATCCCACTGAAGAGCTGTCCGAGGCCGTTTGCGATGAGTATTACCTCACCACGTTGGACGGTTCACAGGGCATCAAAGGACACTATAACAATCTCCTAAAAGATCTTCTCGAAGAGGGAAAGGTGGATATCGTATTTGCAGGCGGGGATATACCAGCACTGCGCGATCTAGCAAAGCTCACCGAGCCGTACGACGTCCCCACGATCGTCACCGTCCGGCAGATCATGATCGATGCCACGGGCATGTGTGGCTCGTGCCGCGTCTTTGTGGACGGGGAGATGAAGCTCACCTGTATCGATGGGCCGATGTTTGATGCTCGCAAGCTCGACTTCAAGGACATCATAAACAGGTTGTCAATGTTCAAGAAGAGGGAAGGCGAGGCCATGGAATACTACAAAAGCAAGACGGGGGCTAAATGATGGAGGAGACGGATAAGATCCGAGTTCCCATGCGAGAACAAACTGCAGAAGATCGCGTCAAAAATTTTGACTCTGTCCCCCTCGGCTACTATGAAGAGGAGGCGATGGCAGAAGCCCAACGCTGTATCCGGTGCAAGGATCCCGCCTGCGAGACGAAGTGCCCCGTCAATATGAAAATTAGAGCGATGATTGAGAAGATCGCTGAGGGGAGGTTCAAAGAGGCCTTTTTGATAGCCAAAGAGGATAACCCGATCCCCGCAATCTCCGGAAGGGTCTGTCCCCAGGAGGACCAGTGTGAGGGCGTATGCACCATGGGAAAGAAGGCCGATGCCATAAACATCGGTAAGCTCGGAGCCTTCCTTGGCGACTGGGCGATGCGGAATGGGGTCACAGAGGAGCTTCATATCGAGGCGAGGGACAAGAAGGTTGCAGTAATCGGTTCGGGCCCCGCGGGTATCAGTTGTGCAGTCGACCTGAGAAAGCTCGGATACCAGGTAACGCTATTCGAGGCACTTCACGTCGCGGGCGGCGTTCTCCAATACGGTATTCCCGCCTTCCGCCTGCCCAAAGATATCGTGGACTACGAGCTCTCCTATCTCCAGAAGATCGGCGTGGATGTAAGGCTCAACCACATCGTGGGCCAGAATGTAATGTTCGATGAGCTGTGTCGGGAGTTCGACGCCATCTTCATAGGGACGGGTGCAGGTGCGCCTCGATTCCTCAAGATCGAAGGCGAAGAGCTGATGGGAGTCTACTCGGCAAACGAGTTTCTCATCCGCGTAAATTTGATGAAGGCGTACGACTTCCCAGAGCACGATACCCCCATCGTATGTGGGGCCAGGGTTGGAGTCATCGGCGCCGGCAATGTGGCCATGGACGCTGCTCGATGTGCGGTCCGGCTAGGCGCAAAAGAGGTTTACATCCTCTATCGGAGGACGAAGAGGGAGTCTCCGGCAAGGGAGGAGGAGCTGCAGCATGCCCTGGAAGAGGGGGTCATATTCGTGGAGCTGGTCAACCCCACAAGGTTGCTCGGCAGCGAGGACGGATGGGTTAAGGGGATCGAGCTGAGCCGGATGAAGCTCGGTGAGCCCGACAGCAGCGGCCGGCCCAGACCGGTGAAGATCGAAGGCAGCGAGTTCATCGTGGAGCTGGATACGGTGGTGAACGCCCTCGGCACTGTGCCCAACAGGCTTTTCCTGGACAGGACGCCTGAGCTGGAGACGACCAGCTGGGGCGGGATAAAGGTCGACGAGAATCTGATGACCAACATCGAGGGGGTATTTGCAGGAGGCGATTCTACGAGCGGTGGTGCGACCGTGATACAGGCCCTCGGCGAGGGTAGGACGGCTGCGGCATCGATACCCGATTATCTCTCAGGCCGATAGCCGGGAAGCCTGCAATTGCAACCGGCGTCGGCTTCGCTGGGCGAGCCCTCGACAGCCTCCCCCGACGTCTCCGAGAGGTGGGCTTGATGTCGATCAGCGGCGAGCCCCCGGACCCTCAGCCTCCCGCCGTCGACCTCCAGAAGCTCGACGATCCTGACGCCGATGGGGTTCGGCCGGTTCGGGGACCGGGTGGCAAAGACTCCGTGCTCCTTTCCGTCGTACGGCGGAAAGGCCTTGAGCATGTTTCGATCGACCCGGTCGAGCCAGCGGAGGAAGATGAGGTGGGTGCACCCCTCCACGTCTGCGAGCCCCGGCAGGAACTCGTCGCAGACCTCCACCTCGCAGACCTCCTTCGAATGCCTCCCCTGGAAGGGGGCCTCGGCCTTCGTCTTGTAGTAGGGGGAGTGGATCATGCCTATCTGCTTCAGGTTCATGGAGAGGTTTTTGTCTCCGGAGGGAAAAGGGCTTCGGAGCTGGCCCGTTACGGCAGCGTCGGCCTGCCTCGACGAAGTGAAACTTCACACCCCTACGAACCAGTTCTCGATACACCTCCTCCATGAAGACCCCCATCCCCGGAACGGTGCTGTGATCCTGGGGCCGGATCCTCCCGCCGGTGTAGCCGGCGGTGGTGGACAGAATCCCGCAGCTGGGGCTCTCAGCAACGCCGACCAGCTCGATCTCGTGCCCCTTCTTCGCGAGCTGCTCGATGAGGTCTGCCTGGTGGGAGAAGATCTCGCGGCAGTACCGCCGATATGAGGGGATATCGATCTGGTTTTTGGTGACAGCCCAGCGGTCGAGGCCCAGGTATCCGGCCTCGGGGCAGAGGAGCTGGATCAGGGGCGGCTCGGGCCGAAAGACGACGGGACGAAGGCCCTTCAGCCTCGTCTCTGGGTTGAGGAGGCAGTGGGCCACCACCTGGATCGTCGTCATCCTCTCTTTCCGACGACGTCCATTATGTGCCTGTAAAACTGGATGCCATCGACCTCGTGGTAGAACCGGACGTCCTCAGCGGCATCCCCGATCCTGATCTTTAGTGTGTTGTCCCGAAACTCTTTGACGTACTCAACGCCTGATATACCCTCCAGGGGGAACCTGTCCATCCTGTTTCTGAATAGGCCAGACCGCACGAAGATCAGGTTTTTTTCCGTCACCACGATCCAGGAGGAGATCTTCATCTCGTCGAAGGCTCCGATCCTCGCGAAGGCCATCGCCTTCT
>CAZNGI010000134.1:0-6325 GCA_964572505.1 uncultured Methanotrichaceae archaeon
TAAAATAGAATTAAACATAATCCGCCTAAGCTGGCACCGAACCCTCCGGATCAGGAGCGTGACCAGGGACACGAGCGGAAGGATGTTGATCAGGAGGCTCGAAAACTGGTGCCGGGAAGATTGCAGCGATCCCGGGCGTCCCTGGGCACCACCTGGCGCGGCACCTGCTGGCTCCTTGCCACTTCCAGGGTCTCGAACCGCTCCAGTTACATCTTAGGCACCTACTCCAAAGGGTCTCCCTTTCTGGCGATCATCCCCCCACCGTCACCATACCATCATCCCCGAATCTTCATCTTACCCGCCGTCTGGCCGACCAGAGTATTGATTGTAGGCCCCACGGCCGTCGGCCATGGACGGGAAATGTGACTTCTGGTGAAAGGACGATAGGTATTTGATCTGGTTATTGCCTGAGCCAATCCAAAAAGATGTCAAATTCGGTCGGCCACAACTGCACGAAAAGCTGGAGCAGACGAGAACGGGGGGATCTCACTCATGACAGAGACGAAAGTACCGCAAAAGGAGACAGTGGGCATAGCATCCATAGGCCGTTACATACCACCAGGCATCATGACCAGCGATGAGATGTCCAGGCGTTCGGGCATTCCACTTCATGTCTTTCTGGAGAAGATCGGCATGGAGCAGAAGCACATCGCCGCAGAGGAAGAGCATCCATCTGAAATGGGCATACGAGCTGCCAGGGATGCAGTGCAAAAGGCCGGGCTCGACCCGAGCGAGATCGACGTTCTCGTCTATTGCGGTGCAGGGTTCTACGACTACAGGATTTGGTCTCCTGCAGCCAGGATACAGAGCGCCCTGGGGGCCGATAATTGCTACGCCTTTGAGATAAAGAACGGCTGCAACGGCGGAAATCTTGGGATCGACATCTGCAAAAACTTGCTTCTCAGCGATCCGGACAAGAAGTACGCTCTGGTGGTGTGCAGCGAGAAGCTTTCCATATCTGTCGATTATACAGATCCCAACGCTCTTTCCCTTTACATGGTCGGGGACGGGGCTGCAGCCGCCCTCCTCAAGAAGGGCGAAGCGACAAATCGTTTGCTATCCTATGTTTCGCTCACAGAAGGTTCGACGGTCGACTGCGTCAAGGTGCCTTTTGGAGGGACAAGAAAGCAGTACGTGCCTGGAATCTCGGATGACAGGCTCGGCTACATCCGAATAGACGATCCTGCAGGGCTCGACCGCATCCTGTCACAGACGTATCTGGAGAATTATGTGAAGGTGATCAAAAGCGCCCTGGAAAAGAGCGGCTATACCCTCAAGGATATCGATCTATTGCTCACAAACCAGATCAAAAGGAGCCTTCTTGAGGATATACTCCGACGCCTGGATCTGACAGAGGAGCATACCATGGTCTCGATAAAGGATTATGGCCATATGGGAACAGTCGATACTCTCTTCAACCTTTCAAGGGCATTGGATGCGGGGAGGATCGGGCCGGGAAGCCTGGTGGTTCTGGCCAGCAGCGGGGCTGGGTTCACCTGGGCGGCTATGCCAATGGAATTTCTATGAGGCCGCGTGTCAATTCAAAAAGGTGAGCGTGGTCCTGAGTCCGATATTGGGCGCGGGAGAACACGTGGCGCCGAAGGCGGGCGAGGCGGTCCTGTGGCCTCCCCTCGGCTGAGGCTAAGATCTGGGATTGTCGGGGTTTTAAGCGCCTGCTAGTCCCGGTGGGCGCAAGGGTTGAAGGTCGGTCGGGGCGTGGGCGCCGGGAGTGGGGCAAAGGATCGTATTTTATTTTTATCGACCTATTAGGAGGGCACGACCAAGCCTGGGAAATGATAAAATAAAATGGCACCGATACTGGGTTGCCATGAAGATCGCAGTTGTTGGAGGCACTGGCGATTGTGGCCAGGGTTTTGTGAAGCGTTGGGCAAAAGAGCACGAGATGATCATAGGATCGAGAAGGTCCGAGAAGGCTGAGGAGACGGCGGGAGAGCTGACCTCCTTTTTGAAGGAGAGGGGCGTCGATGCCAGGATCAGGGGGATGGACAACGGGAGCGCAATAGAGGCGAGCGACATCGTCGTCCTCAGCATCCCTTACAAGTTCATTGAGTCGATGACCGTCGATCTGAAGGAGAGCTACTCGGATCAGATCGTGGTATCTCCGATGGTCCCCATGACTCGGGTGGAAAAGCACTTTGAGTACACGCCGCCAGCCCAGGGGAGCGCCGCCCTAAAGGTCAAAGACCAGCTTCCACCTTCGGTCAAGGTGGTCGCTGCCTTTCACACCATATCCTACGCCGCCCTCCAGGATCTGGACAGGACGATCGGAGGCGACGTCGTTATCGCCGGCGACGATCCCGAGTCGAAGGAGGTTGCGGCGAACTTGGTCCGGATCATAAAAGACCTCAGGCCTCTGGACGGAGGACCCCTGAAGGTGGCTGCCCAGGTGGAGGGGCTGACGCCTCTTTTGCTGAACATAAGCAGGCTGAACAAGGTCAAGAACGCCGGCATTTGCGTAGTCAAGTGCTGACCCGATCCCTTTTTAGAGGATACCGCCGACGAGGTCCCCGGGGCTGAGCCCGGACATCCGGAGTATCAGGTATGCCCCGAGGACCGTTCCCGCTACGCTTCCGACGTTCGCAAGGGCCGCGACCAGTATCACCCGGAATAGGGGTATCGCCATCAGCTCCTTGAAGGTATCGGCCTCGGCGAGCTTTTTGGTGTCGGCCATCGTAGGCTTTCTCTTCCAGGCCTCCACAATCCCCGCAAACCAGCCTGCGGCCATCAGGGGGTTGAGGCTCGTCAGCCAGGCCACCATGAAGGCCGTCAGGGCCGAGAGGGGGTGGCCCCGCGCCAGGACCACGCCGAGGGCGCTGAGGGTGCCGTTCACCAGAAACCAGATCTTTAGGGCGGAAAAGAGGTTCTCGATGCTGCTGCCGGAGATCAGGACGGCGGCGATGGTGACCACCACAAGAAGCATAAGAGCGGCTCCGAAGAGCTTGGGGACCGAGACCCTTCTTTTGGATAGGCGGACCATATTCTCGAAGGGAGGTATCTTCTCGGGGTTGGCGAGATATTTGGTTATGCCCTCTTTGTGGCCAGCGCCCACCACGGCCACCACTCGCCCCTCTCTTCCGAGGCGGATCAGGTTTCGGGTTATGTAGGCGTCCCTCTCGTCGATCAGAACCTGGGCAGCCCTGGGCGATACCTCTCGAAACTCCTCAATGATCGCGGAGACGACGTCCTCCTCGGTCACCTTGTCGATATCAATCTCCTCGCCCTTCCCGAAGGCCGCAGGTATCATCGAGCCCACAAGCTTCGCCTTCTCGACGAAGCTCATCGCCGACCAGAACCTCTGGATGGTGACGCCGATGTCTCTGTCCACCAGGGCGACCCTCGCACCCATCTTCTCGGCGGTCTCGATGGCGGCGATCATCTCCGACCCGGGCTTTACCCCCAGGTCCGATCCGATCTTCTTCTGGACGTAGGCGAGGAACCACTGGACCAGGAGGAGGTAGAGCTTGCCCCCGCTCAAAATCTCCTTTATCTGGATCTCTCCCGTCTCCTCCTGGCCAGTGAGGGCGCGGTACCTGCTGTTGCAAAGCTCCACGGCGACGACGTCTGGATGCAGGTCCTCTATGGCTCGCGTCACCTCTTGGACGCTCTTTTCGGATACGTGAGCCGTCCCCACAATCACGATCTCGCCCTTTTTCCCCTCCTCCTGAGGGCCCTGGCGAAGCTCCGCCTCTGGGGTGCCGCCTGATTCTGTATCTTCCAAGTCGATTACCTCGCGGTTGGCCATCTCAGGGACGCCCACCTAGAAAACCCTTTGTGCACGATTGCAGCGCAGAGGTCCGATGAGGGCATCTCCTTAGATCACCATCCAGAGCAGATCTCTATCGCCCTGAGGAGGTCAGAGCGCGAAACTATGCCGACGAGCTTTCCGTCCTCCATCACGGGAAGCCTCCGGATCTGCCGTTCCATCATCTTCTTCATCGCCTCGGCGGCATCGGCGTTCGGCTCGATCACGTATATCGCTTTCACCATGATATCCCCCACGGTGGCGGCGCTCCTCTTCTCCTCGGGGACCTTCTGGACGTCGGATATCGTCACGATGCCAGCCAGCTTTTCGTCCACCATCACGGGGTACCCCCGATGCTTCTCGCGGAACATGAGGTTCATGATCTCGGGGAGGGCCGTCTCGGGCGAGACGGTCTTCAGTTCCTTCGACATTATGTCCCTGACTTTAACGCCCTCCAGGGGAACGACGATGGCCGTCGCCCTCTCCTCGTCGCTGGCCGCGATGTAGATGAAGATGGCTATCACCACCAAAAGGATGCCGCCGCCAAAAAGGCCCAGGAAGAACATGAGGATCGCAAAGAACTTGCCTATGTTCGCAGCACGTCTCGTCGCCACGACGTAGGGCATCCTGGATGCAAACCAGGCTCGAAGGACTCTGCCCCCGTCCATGGGAAAAGCCGGAAGGAGGTTGAAGACCATCAGAACGATGTTGATGACTCCCAGGGTCCAGAGGAGGGTGGTGAGTGGGTGGCCCACACCCAGGAGCAGCGCCGACTGGATGCTAAATAGGGTGCATCCGATACCGATTATCCCGCTGACGCTGGGGCCTGCCACCGCCATCCTCGCCTCCGTGCTGGGGTCTCGGGGGATATCCTCCATCGAGGCGACTCCTCCGAAGATGTAGAGGGTGATGCTCCTGATCTTTATGCCGTACCGCATCGCAACGAAGGAGTGGCCCAGCTCGTGGAGGGCGACGCATATGAAGAGGAGGATGGAGAAGGCGAAGGAGTAGAGCCATCTCGCCATGGGGGGCTCGACGGCTCCAAACCCGTAGGCGAAATCGTAGACTTCGCCGAAGACGTTGACGGGAAAGGGTTGGGTGAAGGTTGTGAATACGTAAGCGACGAAGGGTATGATCGCCAGGAACGTGATGTGAAGTCTGATGGGGATTCCCGCGATCCTCCCGATCTGGAAGGCGGAGCTCATGATCACAAACTCGCCCTGCCCGTTAATATCTTTTTTGAAGGGTTGGAGCCGGAGGCGTAGAAGGTCACGGGATCGAAGCAGGCGACGCCGGCCCGTCGTATCCGGGGCCCGCCCCTCCTCGACGTAGAATCTCTCTATCGATCTTGAATCACCCTCCTGCAAGGGCTGCCGCTGCACATACATCCCTTAATTTATGACCTTTTATAACACTTCAATGGAAATTGTTATAACCAATTGTCGCCTCGATCTTCTCTGGCGCTGACAGATCATCCCTCGGATGGCCGCCAAATCGGAGGACCGGGATTATGAAGACCATATCAACACTTATGCTTTCATCGATTCTGTTGCTGGCGGTTCCGTCGATAGCTGCGGATTACACCCTGCACATCTTCGGCAACGCCAACATGGATGACGTCATAGATGAGGAGGATCTCGCCCTCATCGAGGCGATGATCGGGGGCTCGGAGGCGGAGACGGAGCTTGCAGACGCCGACCACGACGGCGATCTCGACGAGGACGACCTGGTCCGGGTGGGGGAGATAATTCGGGGCGATCCGACGGAGATCACCATCGTCGACTCGACGGAGAGGGTCGTGACGGTGAACGTTCCGGTCCAGAGGATAATTCCCCTTCACATGCGACACGCCACCGCCGTCATAGTTCTGGGCGGCGAGGATGCGATCGTCGGCGTTGATAGCACTGTTTTGGAGCGGGATCTGCTCTTTGCAAACCTTCGCGAGAGGCCTTCCGTAGGATCTCACAAGGAGCCCGACCCGGAGGCGATCCTCGAGCTCGAACCCGACCTCGTCATCACCTTCACTCAAGCAGGACCCCAGGACCAGCTGGACGATAAACTGCCTTCGGAGATCGCTCTCGTCCGGTTCGACTTATGCAGAGCCGATAACCTGAAAGAGGAGATGATGAAGCTCGGCTACATCATCGGCGACAGAGATGCCGTCGAAGATTACGATGAGTGGTACGACCTTTACATGGGAACCGTTTTGGAGAAGGTCTCCGATATCCCTGAAGAGGACCGGGTCAGAGCGTTCATGGAAAGGGAAAGTCCCGACCGGGAGGCCTCCGTCAGGTGGGCCTACGCCAGCGATACAGGGTACACTGATCTTTGTGACGTCGCAGGCGGAGTGAACATCGCAAAAGAGAAGATCGATTACAACGGAGACGTCGAGTCGGAATGGGTGATGGAAGAGAACCCCGAAGTGATCATAGGCCTCTCCTACAACGGAGGCTACAATGCGGAGGATGACGCCCCCCTCAGAGCGTACCGGGAAGGGATCATGAGCGCTCCCGGTTTCGAGCTCGTGGACGCCGTGAAAAATGAGCGGGTCTACGTCATCTC
>CAZNGI010000135.1:0-6168 GCA_964572505.1 uncultured Methanotrichaceae archaeon
CTACTTACACACCCATATTATATAACATCAACCGGATAAACGGTCACCACCCGATTCGTCGATCGAGGGGATGATGGCCCTGGCGGCGGGAAGCACCATCGCCGGGAACCTGACGGTCATCGGGGCGGCGAGCAACGTCATAATCGTCCAGAACGGCGAGAGGAGGGGGACGGCCATCTCCTTTTCCGACTTCGTGAAGGTGGGGGCCTCCCTCACCGCCCTTAACCTCCTCGTCTACTGGATCTTTTTGTCCTTCCTCTGACGGCCCCGGCATCCTTCGACGGCAAAAAACCCGACATGTATTTAGGGCCATAAAGACCACTTGCCACAGAGTTGGCGGCCTGCCTTCGCGAATGCCTTCAAGCTCAAGAGTTGATACCGGATGAAGCTCAGATCCTGCATAAAAAAATACAAGACAGACACCCACCGAGCCTTCTCTCCCGAGGAGACCCTCGATCGCATAGCGCCGAAGATGGAGCTGGCCGGGATAACCAGGGTGGCCGACATCACCAACCTGGACCGGATCGGGATCCCGGTCTTCTCCAGCATCAGGCCCGACGCGGAGAAGGGGGCGATCTCCGTCTACAACGGCAAGGGCGCAACCCCCGCCGAGGCCAGGGTCTCGGCGATGATGGAGGGGATCGAACGCTACTCGGCCGAGGTCCACGACAGGGAGCTGATGGTCGAGACCTTCTCAAAGCTGAAGTCCGAGACGAACGCCATCGACCCGAGAGACCTGACGCTGCCCCAGGACGCAAACCCGGAGATGGCGATCCCCTGGGTTGAGGGCTACGACCTGATCAGGAAAGAGGAGTTGATGGTCCCGGCAAGCAGCGTCTTCCACCCCCTCCCCAGGGAGTACCCGCGGCTTTTCAGGACGAACACCAACGGTCTTGCCTCCGGAAACGTCCTGGAGGAGGCGGTCTTCCACGGCCTCTCCGAGGTGATCGAGAGGGACGCCTGGTCCCTGGTGGAGACGGTGAAGAAGACGGGGCCCCTCGTCTCAGAGGTCGAGGACGGCCTCGCCACGGGGCTCATCGAGAAGTTCGCCAAGGCCGAGGTGGATGTGCGGATAAAGGATATCACCAGCGACATCGGCGTCCCAACCATAGCCGCAGCCTCCGACGACGTCAGGCTGAAGGACCCGGCGCTCCTCACCATCGGGATGGGTACCCACACCAGCGCCGAGGTCGCCGTCCTCCGGGCCCTGACAGAGGTCGCCCAGAGCAGGCTGACCCAGATCCACGGGGCGAGAGAGGACACGACGACGGCGGACTTCAGGAGACAGATCGGCTACGAGAGGACCAAGAGGCTGAACAAACACTGGTTTGAGGACTCGGACACGAGGCCCTTTTCCGAGATCAAGTCCCAGGACACCGAGGACTTCCTGGACGACATCAATCTGATGCTGAAACGGCTCGAAGGGTCCGGGATGGACAGGGCGATCGTCGTCGACCTCACCCGCCAGGAGATCGGGGTTCCCGTGGTGAGGGTGATCGTACCGGGCCTTGAGCTTTCCGCCATGGACCCGGACCGAAGAGGGCAGCGGTGCAGAGATGAGATCAAGAGACATCGTCGTCTTTCTCGGGCCGAGCCTCGATAGGGCCGGAGCCGAAGAGATCCTGGAGGCAGACTATCGGCCTCCCGCCAAAAGGGGCGACGTCTTCAGGGCCGCGAAGGAGGGTGCCAAAATCGTGGGGCTCATAGACGGCGTCTTCTTCCAGGACAGCGCCGTCGCCCACAAGGAGGTCCTCAGCGTCCTGGAGATGGGGGTTGTGGTCGTCGGGGCCTCCAGCATGGGGGCTCTCAGGGCCGCCGAGCTTCATTCCTTCGGGATGGAGGGGGTGGGCGAGATCTTCCTGCTTTATCGGGAGGGCGTCCTCATCTCGGACGACGAGGTGGCCCTCATATTCGATCCGATCAACTTCAGCCCCCTCTCCGAGCCCCTGGTCAACATAAGGGACAACGTCAGTGCAGCCCTGGAGAAGGGGGCCATCGACCCGGACGCGGGCGAGAAGATCCTCGCAGCCGCATCATCCCTCTACTTTCCACTGAGAACCTACGACCGGATCCTGGAAGAGGCGAAGGACCTCGACGAGTTTCAGCGAGAGGGCTTTCTAAGGTTCCTACGAGAAGAAAAAAGAGATCTCAAGAGGGATGACGCCATCCGGGCCCTGGTGCGGATAAAAGAGATCGCGGAGCAGACATGATAATCAGACTGAAGGCCTTCGCCAGGTTCAGAGACCTTCTGGACAAGAAGATGGAGGTCGACCTTCCCGAAGGCGCCACCGTCTTCGACCTCTTAACAAGCCTGGCTTCGAGGTCCTCCGACCTCATCGACCAGATCTTCGACGCCTCCGGCAATATCAGGGAGGACGTGAACGTTATGGTCAACGGGAGACACTTCGAGTCCCTGAAGGGCCCCGAGACGATCCTGTCGGAGGGGGACGAGGTGGCCCTCTTCCCGGCGGTGGTGGGCGGCTAAAGCAGGCCCTTGATCGATGGCGACATTGCGATATTCCGAGGCTTAAGATGCTCGATTTGGTGGATGATGCGAGGTACGAGCGGCAGGTCAGGCTCTTTGGGGCCGAGGGCCAAAGGAGGCTGAAGAGGGCGACCGCCCTCATCGTCGGGGCTGGAGGCCTCGGATCCTCGGTTTCGACCTATCTCGCAGTCGCAGGGATAGGGCGGATCATCGTCGTCGACGGCGACGTCGTCGAGGAGAGCAACTTAAACCGCCAGATCCTCCACTGGACGAGAGATATCGGACGGCCCAAGGCCGTCTCGGCGGCCGAGACCATCAAAGGCCTCAACCCCGAGATCGAGGTGGAGGCGGTCGCCCTCTTCGCTGACGAGGAGAACCTGGCGGACCTTGTGGGTAGAGCCGACCTCGTGGTGGACGCCCTGGACAACTTTCCTTCAAGGCACCTTCTCAACAGGGCAGCCCTTGAGATGGAAGTTCCCCTATTTCACGGGGCCATCTCCGGCTTCGACGGCCAAGCCACCACCATCATCCCGAAAATGACCCCGTGCCTTCGATGCATCTTCCCCCGCTCGCCCCCGAAGGAGACCGGCCCTGCCCTCGGCGCCACATGCGGCGTCATCGGCTCGATCCAGGCATCAGAGGTCATAAAATACCTGACCGGAAAGGGCGAGCTTCTCGAGGGCAGGCTCCTCATCTGGGACGGATCGAGGGGCAGGTGCGATGAGATCCCGATCGAGAGAAACCCCGGATGCATGGACTGCGGAGAGAACTTTAAGTAGGCTCGCGGCCGATGGGATTACATGGAAAGTTCTGAGAGTTCTGGTGATGCGGCTTCGGAGGCGAAGTCCGGGAAGAGAAGGGCCCTTCTTCTCCTGGGCTGTCCCGAGGTCCCGGTCCAGACCAGCATCGCCCTCTACCTATCTTTCAAGCTGAGGAAGAGAGGGGACGAGGTGGTGGTGGCCGGAACCGGCGCCGCCCTCAAGCTGACAAAGTTCGCAGACCCCGAGGGCCACTACATCGGCGAGACGATGAACATCGATCGGTGCATCGCCTCGATCTCGGAGGGGAAGAGGGACTTCGATCTATGTTTCGCCTTCGCCCACAGCGACGCCGGCATAACCTACGCTGGAACCATGAGCTACATCTCCAAGGCGGAGCTATTCGTCCTGATCTTCGGCAGAGGTGCCGAAGAGCTGGCCGAAACGATTGAGTTCGACTGCAGAAAGCTGGTCGCAAATGCCGTCCATGACCCCATGCCGCTGAAGAAGCTGATAGATGAGGTGATCGATTGAGCTGTATCGAGGAGACGAAGTACGAGATCCTCCTATCCCAGTGCTCTTTCAAAGAGGCGAGAGATTTCATAAAAAAGAACTTCAAGGAGAGTCATGAGGTCCCGCCCGGCTACAGGATCTTCAACGTATACCTGATCGGAGTGCCGCCGCTCCTCGTCGGCGTCGAGGACGACAAGGTGATCTTCCCCTACACCAAGCCCTGTTACGGAACCTTCGTGATGCGGGTCGAGGGAAAAGAGGAGATCGAGAAGTTGAGGTCGAAGAGATGAGGTCGAAGAGATGAGGGTGAAGGTGAGGGTTTTTGCGAAGTTCAGGGAGATCGCGGGCGAGGAGACCTGCCTGGACATGAAAGAGGGCTCCACCATCGGAGGGCTTTTGGACGCGATCTCTGCCTCTCATCCCGAGCTCAAAGCATATCTATTCAACTCTGACGGGACCGTTGGCGATGGGGTGACGATCCTCAGGAACCGAAAGGGGCTCGAAGTCCCCGATCCTCAGAAGACGGCCCTGGAAGAGGGGGACGAGGTGGCGCTGCTACCGCCATTTTCGGGCGGGTGAATCCGGAGGCTTGGGTTTTGATCGAGATCAGCAAGGACGAATTCTCCATCGAAGAGGTGGTTGCAGGGGCGAAACGACCTGACGCCGGGGCCGTAGTCACCTTCCTCGGCACCGTCAGGGACGACGGAATTTCGGGGATGGAGGTGGAGGCCTACCGGGAGGTGGCTCTTGAAGAGCTGGAGAAGATCCAAAAGGAGGCGATGGAAAGGTTCGATCTCAAATCCGTCGACGTGATCCACAGGGTCGGGACTCTCTCGGTGGGGGACGAGATCGTCCTGATAGTCTGCACAGCGGCCCACAGGTCCTCGGCCTTTCGGGGGTGCGAGCACGTTCTGGAAGAAATAAAGAGACGGGCGCCCATCTGGAAGAAGGAGATCAGGGCAGAGGGCGAACGCTGGGTGTGATATCGCAGTCGGAAGCGTCCAAGCTCAAACTATTGGAACCAGCCGGATGTTGCCCTTCTCGTCCCAGACCATGTAGTGAGGCTCGGTCCGGGGCACCAGGCCGTAGATGCATATACCCCCGTTCAGCTCCCTGATCACGAAATAGGTGTCGGCTATGTGGGAGGTCATTCTGACGCTCTTCTGACCCGACTTCACCACCACCACGTTGACGTCTCTCGTCTCCGTCCACTTCTGAAACATGCGGCTGGTGGCGTTGAGCATCTTCTGGTAGCCGAAAGCGAACTCCATCGAGTCGAGGCCCATGACGTTGAGGATTGGCCGCCCCGTCCGCTCTCTGAGGAGGTCCCAGTGCTTGAAGAGGATCTCATACCACTGGTCGAGGTCGCCTCCGGGCTCCAGCACCATCACGTTGAAGGGGACGAAGACGTCTTTTGGGGTGAGCACGTGGCCGATGCTCGGAACTATGTGAACTGCTCTTCCGTTCTTAACCGAGTTGGAAGCTAGAGCCGCCAGCACCTGGTAATACCTTTTGCCGACGCCGTGATCGATCTCGAGAACGTTGCAGGAGCCCAACTCAAGCCCACCGGTGATCTCGTCAAAGTCGCTTATCCCGGTGGAGATGGTGTCGTCGCGGGGATCGGATATCCGGTCCACGTCGCTTAAGATGCCGATCTGGCTTGTGTTTTCAAGGCCTGGCTCAAAGTAGCGGAACCTTCCACCGTGGAGGGTGCAGGTGTATATCTTCTGCTTGATCTCCACCCCCCTCAATTTATCCAGCTCGATCTCTCTTGCGTACCTGGTCGTCATCCCATCGGGACGGTTTTCACTGGAGAACGGAGCGGTCATCCTGACGTTCTTCAGGGTCACGACGCCGTCGACGATGTAGTCCAGAGGCATCAGATCTGCAGACTCGCCCACAAATATCAGGTGGATTCCCATGTCCCGGGCGAACTCGCAGATGTTCTGCTCGAGGCTGTGCTGAGCGTCACCGAGGATGTGGGCGGTGTAGTTTATGACGGCATCCCAGCTGTCGATGACGATCATGGGGTCGTCCATGTCCTCGGCCTGGTCCAAAAATGTCTTGAAGAAGTCGAGAACCACCTCGTAGCTGGAGCCCCCCTGGCCTACGTTCTTGAGGCTTTCGATAAGCATCTTTTGGGTGGCGTTGACCACGTTGCTGGGGGGGATGGTCTCCTCGATCCAGGGGAACATGGCGTAGACCCTACGGGAGTTGACCCGGGTGGAGATGTACATCCCGTTCATCTTCTTGCAGACGGAGTTCATGATCTCCAGGGCTAGGGTCGTCTTTCCAGAGCCCGGCATCCCCTTGATAAGAAGCGTCTGGCCCTCTTCAACCCCGAAGAAGTTGTGGATTTCAGACGGTATCCGCATATTTTGCATTCCAAATCTCCAACGCTACTTGGTAGCA
>CAZNGI010000136.1:0-6162 GCA_964572505.1 uncultured Methanotrichaceae archaeon
AGTCGGCGGCAATTCCCTCTTGTGTCTGCTGGCCTCGATCCGCCCGAGAACGAGGCTCACTTTATCCGCGCCCCGGTCTTCGGCCAGCTCTTTTCGGCTTCTGCCCTCTTCAAGGCCCCGGAGGATAGCGTCGGCGTCGTCGTAAGATATTCCAAGCTCGCCCTCGTCGGTCTGGCCAGGCCAGAGGCCCGCCGTTGGAGCCTTCTCGATTATCCGCCTGGGAACGCCCAGGCTTCTAGCAACCTCCCTCACCTCGTCCTTGTAGAGGCCTGCTATGGGAAGGATGTCGGCGGCGGCATCGCCGAATTTCGTCGAGTAGCCGAGCATGATCTCGGTCTTGTTCCCGGTCCCAAGGACGAGCCGGCCCAGGAGGTTTGCGTGCCAGTAGAGGATCGTCATCCTCACCCTGGCCTTGAGGTTGCCGCAGACCACGGGCGGTGCCTCGGCCGTGGTCAATACATCTGAGTAGCGGTCCAGGATCTTCGATATATCGATCTCCTTCGTCTCGATTTTGAGGATTGACGCAACCTTCCTCGCATCTTCTCGATCCTCCTTGGGGGTCACCCCAGTCTCCGGCAGGAGAAGGGCAAGGACCCGATCCGGCCCCAGAGCCCGGACCGCGAGGAAAGCGACGGTCGCCGAGTCGAGGCCGCCGCTGAGGCCGAGGACCGCGCCCTTCGCTCCAGCCGCCTTCGCCTGATCTTTTATGAACTTCACGATGAGGGTTTCTGCATCTTCTTTGGCCATCGGGTACGGCATTAGAACTCTCAAATAAAGTACTTTTTCTGCACAAGCTTTATGTTCGATAAGCTGATGGGTGAGAGCAGCAATTTAGACGAGGAATGCGTGTTATGCGACTTTCGATGGACTTGGAACTGCAGGATATACCGGGACAGCTGATGCAGTCCCTCGAACCATTCAAGAAGTACAAGGGGAACATCATCAGCGTGGTCCATCACCGAGATCGCAAAACGCCGCGTGGCACGGTCCCAGTCCAGATCGTCTTCGAGATTGATCCTTCAAACATCGACAACGTCAAAAAACACCTAGAAGAGAACGGCATCGTGGTGGTGCGGGCGGGCGAAGATCGGTTCATCGAGGAGATATCTGTCCTCATGATCGGCCACGTGGTCCACACCGATCTTGGGGATACCATCAACCGGATCGATTCCACCGGCTTTGCGGAAGTGGAGGACCTCTCCCTCAGGATGCCGGGGATCGACGAGCCTTCCTCCGCCTACATGAGGATCAGGGCGACGGGCAAAGAGGAGATAGGAAAGTCACTCTCCATACTCCGCGAAGTGGGCGCCGAGAAAGATCTGCTGGTGATAGAACCTATCGAGGCTGAGAAGATATGAGAGAGGTCAGGATATCTCTGGTGGGATTTGGGATAGTCGGTCACGGCGTTTTGGAGGTCGTGAGAAGAAAGAGGGAGCTATTGAGAAACATGGGGCTGGACCTGTTGGTCGTCTCGGTCACCGACATCAACGGAACCCTCTTCGACGAGAAGGGGATAGACCCTCAGAGGCTTCACGGTGCGAGAACCCTCGAGGGGATCGCCAACATGGGCATCATCGGGAAGGAGGCGATCCAGGAGATCGACTCCGACCTGGTGGTGGAGGTCACGCCCACCAACATCGCCCACGGACAGCCTGGCCTCGGCCACATCGAAGAGGCCCTCTCTTTTGGAAAGCACGTCGTCACCTCCAACAAGGGGCCGCTGGTGGTGGCCTTCAACCATCTCAAGGAGCTGGCCAATGAGAACGGCGTGATGCTCAAGTACGAGGCGACCGTCGGCGGGACGATGCCTCTCATCAGCCTCATCGAGAAGAACCTGGTGGGAAACGAGGTCCTCAGCATAAGGGGGATCTTCAACGGGACCTGTAACTACATTCTCACCAGGATGATGGAGGAGAAGTACACCTACAGCTACGCTCTGACCGAAGCGCAGGAGCTGGGGATCGCCGAGGCCGACCCCACCTACGACGTCGACGGGATAGACACCGCCGGTAAAGTCGTGATCCTGGCTAACTCGATCTTCGGCATGGACGCCAAGTACGACGACGTCCAGGTTACGGGGATCAAGGACATCACCTCCGAGGCACTCAACCTCGCCTGGGAGAGGGGCTACCTCATCAAGCTGATAGGCGATGTTCCGGCCCTGAAGGTCAAGCCGATGCTCGTTCCGCGGAGAAGCCCTCTCGCCGTCGGCGGGACTTTGAACGTCGCCTCCATCGAGACCGACCTCTCGGGGACCATAACCGTCACGGGCCTTGGCGCAGGCTCCATCGAGACGGCCAGCGCGATCGTGAGCGACATCGTCAGCATCTACACCTCAAGGCAGATAGACGCCTGAAATCCAGATCATGACCAGCTTTCTCAGCTTCGCAGAGCTCTGTATGAGAATCGAGGGGATCGGCGGCTCCATCGAGAAGACCGCCCTTCTCGCATCTTTTCTCTTTGAGCTCGACGAGGCTGAGCTGGCAGTTGTGCCCTCTTTTGTCATGGGCTCGGCCTTTCCCGCCAGCTCCGAGCAGCTTTTGGGCGTGGGGCCCAGCACCCTCTACGAGGCGCTCTCCAAGGCATCGGGAGCCCCTCCCGCGGAGATCGGAGAAATCCTCCGGAGGACCGGCGACGTGGGTTCTGTCGCCGCCGAGGTGGTGGACAAAAGAAAGCCCTCCACCCTTTCTAGCTTCATCGAGGCCGAAACCCTCTCGATCCTCGACGTTCATTCTAGGTTTTTGGAGCTCGCTCGCGCCTCGGGAAAGAGGAGCCAGTCCGTCAAGATGAAGCACCTACGATATTTATTCGGCGAGTCGGGACCCCTGGAGGCGAGGTACATCGCCAGGCTCGCCCTCGAGGACATGAGGATCGGGGTCGGCGAGGGGATCGTCCGGGACGCCATCGCAAGAGCCTTCGGCAGATCTTCCGAGGAGGTGGAGCGGGGCTACAACTTCACCAACGACCTGGGCCTGGTGGCCCAGAAGGCGAAGGAAGGGAGGCTCTCTGACCTGACGATAGAGATCGGACGGCCGATCAAGGTGATGCTCGCCCAGCTGGGGGCTGGGATACCCGGGTCCATGGCGGAGATGGGGGCGGCCGCTGTCGAGTGGAAATTCGACGGGTCCAGGGTCCAGATCCACAAAAAAGGAGACGAGATCGAGATATTCTCCCGCCGCCTGGAGAGAGTGACCCGATCTCTCCCCGAGATTGTGGGGTTTGTTAAGGAGAACATTCGGGCCGAGTCCGCCATTCTGGATGGGGAGGCGGTGGCCAGAGGCGAGGACGGCCGGCCCCTTCCATTCCAGGAGATTCTGAAGCGGTTCCGAAGAAAGTACAAAGTCGAGAGGACCGCGAAAAAGATCCCTCTGGAGCTGTGGCTCTTCGACCTCGTCTACCTCGACGGCCAGATCCTCATCGACGAGCCCCTCTCGGAGAGGAGGAGGCTTCTTGAGGAGATCGCAAACTCGAAGATCCTGGCGGCGCAGACCGTAACTTCGGATCCCGAAAAGGTGGCCGAGATCTACGAGCTGGCGACGGCGGCAGGCCACGAGGGCGTGATGCTCAAAAGCCCTGAGTCTCCTTACGCTCCGGGAAAGAGGGGGAAAAACTGGCTGAAGATAAAGCCGGTGATGGAGACTCTCGACCTCGTCGTCATCGGGGCGCGGTGGGGCGAGGGGAGGAGGGCGAGCTACCTCGGCTCTTATCGGCTCGCATCCCCAGACCCGGATACAGGAAAGCTCGAGGACGTGGGGTGGGTTGCAACCGGCATCAACGACGAGATGCTCATCGAGCTGACTGACCTCTTCAAAGACCTCGTCCTGGTATCCGGGGAGGGGATGGAGGTGGAGGTGAAGCCCGAGGTGATCTTCGAGGTGGCCTTCGAGGAGATCCAGAAGAGCACCAACTACTCCTCGGGCTACGCCCTCCGGTTCCCGAGGCTCGTCCGGGTGAGGGACGACAAAGCCGTTGAGGAGGCGGACACCCTCGAGAGGGTGGCGTCCCTTTACGCCACCCAGAGGGGGAGGAACGGATCCTCTTCGGGTTAGATGCGAAACAAAGTTTTTGGAGTTGTTCATGTTGATATTCAAGAAGCTGAGCGAATTGGACGAAGAGGAGGTCTCGGGCCTTCTATCGAGAAGGCTGGACATCCAGAGCGTGATGTCCACGGTGGTGGAGATCGTGAACGAGGTCCAGTCGAAGGGCGACAAGGCCCTCAGAGAGCAGACCGAGAGGTTCGATGAGGTCAGGATAGGAAAGTTCAGGGTCGGCGATGACGAGATTGAGAAGGCAAATGACCGGGTCCCTGAGAAGTTCAAGAAGGCTCTGGAGATCGCCGTTGAGAACATAGTCGCCTTCCACCACCAACAGCTCGATCGGGACCTCTGGATGATCGAGACATCGCCGGGGGTCATGGCGGGCCAGAAGATCGTGCCCCTGGACTCGGTCGGAGCCTACGTTCCCGGCGGTCGCGCCGCCTACCCCAGCTCCGCCCTGATGACCGTCATCCCGGCGAAGGTAGCGGGCGTCGAAAGGGTCGTCGTCTGCACGCCGCCGGGAAAGGACGGAAAGGTGAACCCCCTGACCCTGGTGGCGGCCGAGATGTCGGGGGCCGACGAGATTTATCGGGTCGGAGGAGTCCAAGCGGTGGCGGCGATGGCCTTCGGGACTGAGACGATTCTCCCAGTCCAGAAGATCGTGGGGCCGGGAAACGTCTACGTCACGGCCGCAAAGCTCCTTCTGCGGAGCACCGTCGAGATCGACATGCCAGCGGGCCCCAGCGAGGTATTGATCATCGCCGACTATACCGCAGAGCCGGAAGTTCTCGCCTCGGACATGATCGCCCAGGCGGAGCACGACCCCCAGTCGATCTCCGTCCTGGTTACAGACGATGGGGATCTGGCCATCGCCACCCGGGCCGAGGTCGAGAAACAGGCGAAAGAGGCGACAAGGCGGGAGATCGTAAAGAAGAGCCTAGATCGAAGTGCCATCCTGACGGCGGCGACGATGGAGGAGGCGATAGGCTTCTCGAACAGCTTTGCCCCCGAGCACCTGGAGATCGTCGTTCGGGACCCGATGACGGTCTTAAGCGAGATCAAGAACGCGGGAAGCGTCTTCCTCGGCCCCTTCACGCCGGTCGCCGCCGGAGATTACGCCAGCGGCACAAATCACGTCCTTCCGACTTCGGGGTACGCCAGGCTCTTCTCCGGCCTCAACGTCGACTCGTTTGTAAAGAAGATCACAGTGCAGCAGATCTCAAAGGACGGCCTGAAGCTTCTCAGTGATGCGATAACCATCCTCGCCGAGGCCGAGGGCCTTTCGGCCCACGCAGAGTCGGTGAGAAAGAGGCTCGTCGAGAGGAAGCCGAAGTACGTCTAAGATTTTCTGATACAAATATTTTTCCAGTTTGCGGGATGCCAAGCCATCTGATTTTACCCCTATGCAGGCGGTTTGCCTATTATTTATGCAGGCTCAAGATTTTGGATGTCAAACTATCGAACATGCTCAATAAAATATTATCTCACGCCGTATTATAAACTAAGAGCTTATTTCAAAACTATTTATACTACCCTTCATCGTGAATCGAATTTCGCAGGCCGTTTGAGGCCAAGGATAGTGATTTTTGCGTCTGCGGGCCCAATTGGTTAAAACCAGCAAGCAGCGCTATTTTGAAATAGGCTCATGGATAATCAAGCTGGCGCAAGTTGTTGGTCAGCGTGCGTTCATTGACGAAAACCAACATTGTACAATCGATTCTGGGGGAGCTAAACACGTACGAAAAAAACAACTGGTTAAAAAATGGAATGTAGTTGGCGGTATGCAGATCGCAAAATTTCGGATTCCGCTAGGTTTCTAGACAGAGCCTTATATGTCTGTTCTCTTTAAATAATACTTGTCCTTCTTAGTGCTATAGTGGACGGTTATCTTATCACCTTTTTTGGCTTCGTGAGATGGATGGAAATCAAACCCAGGTACATTGACCTTGCAGTACATTGTATACACATCATCATCGCATTTGCCACCAATGCCCCACTCAAAAGAGTCCTCTTCACCACGCTCTAAGTGGTCAGAGCTCTTAGAGTGAAATGGAAACTGCAACGTAAACACTACTTCACGTGCTTTTCTGTCATCTCCATGTATGTCATTTTGTAACTATTCAGC
>CAZNGI010000137.1:0-6141 GCA_964572505.1 uncultured Methanotrichaceae archaeon
TTAATAATACTATTGCCGGTGATCGGCGGGCTGATAGTGGGCCCGGTGGTCTGTTGCCTCGCCCCTGAAGCGAGGGGCGACGGAATACCCAGCGTCATGGAAGCCCTCCAAAGGCGAGGAGGACAGATCAGAAAGAGGGTGGGGTTCATCATCATATGCGCATATCGGCCATAATAGTGGAGAGCGGCGGCAGCGGCGGTCTATTTGCCCCGACCCTATACATCGGATCGATGCTGGGAGCCATCTTCGGAATTCTTGCCACCAGGTCCTTTCCAGGAATGTTGACCGAAACCTCGGCCTACGTCCTTCTGGGGATGGGAGCCTTCTTCGCGGGTGCGGCCCGGGCACCATTGACCTGCATAGTGATGATCCCCGAGATGGCCAGCAGCTACAGCAGGCTTCCCCCCCTCATAATATCCTGCATTTTGAGCTACGCGACGGCTCAGATCCTCCTCAGAGGCGGCTCTATTTACTCGATCAAGCTGATGAGAAGGGGAGTCTACCTCGACCCTCTCCAGCCGCTCCTGAACAGAGTTCCGGCGAAGGAGGCGATTGCACGAAGATGTCGTCACCGTCAGCTCCAAGGTGCCCGTCCCCGAGGTCCGCGATCTCATCGCCCTCTACAACTACACCGGATTTCCTGTCGTCGACGATGGCGAGCTTGCTGGGGTGATAACCTTCGACGATCTGAGGAGGTTTCCCCTCAACGCCCAGGACGAAACCCTCGTCGAGGAGGTGGCGACCAAGAACGCGATATTCGTCCATCCAGATCAATCTGTGAAGTACACCATGGACCTGATGTACCAGAATGGGATCGGCCGACTCCCGGTGGTGAGAGATAACGAGTCGAAGGAGCTGGTAGGGATAATAACCCGGACCGACGCGATCCAGGTTTACGAAAAGGAAGCACAGCAGTAGCCTCCAACCCCCCCTAGCTCGGATCCGCTTGCGAGAAAGACAGCATATAAAAGGGCGGGAAGGTCCCCCTGAGTTAAGGGTTTATATTGAGATGAACATTAATATGCTGTCTTGAATCGGGATCGAAAAAGCGAGGGCGGCCTCATCAGAAAATTTTCGGATACATACAAGTGGGCCTACATCGACTTCCTGGCAATATTGATAGGCGTCGCGGGAGGAGCTGGCGCCATAGTGTTTAGAACCGTCATAGAGTTCATCCACGGCATATTCTTCTCCGGGATATATCATCAAGGCGCTGGCCCGTCCTATTCTGTAATCCTGTTCCCCATAATCGGCGGCCTGATCGTGGGCCCTATCATCTGCATCCTGGCTCCCGAGGCCAAGGGTCACGGCGTTCCCCAGATAATCGAGAGCCTGCAGATAAGCGGAGGTCAGATCAGAAAACGGGTGGGATTCCTGTTGATACTATCATCTGCCGTGATCATCGGCAGCGGCGGAAGCGCTGGAAGGGAGGGGCCCATCGCCCAGATTGGAGCCTCCTTCGGCTCTCTTATAGGTCAGATCTTCAGACTCGGATCCGGTGATCTGAAGCTTCTGACGGTTTGCGGCGTCGCTGCGGGGATCGCCGGGACCTTCAACGCCCCCATGGGGGGAGCCATATTCAGCATGGAGGTCGTAGCGAGGAGGTTTTCGCCCTACGACTCGGTCCCGATCCTGATGGCGGCGGTCATCGGTGCGGCGGTGGCGGCCGCCCTCACCACCCCCACCCCGGCCTTCTTCAATCCCGAGTTCGCCTTCAGCACCGCTGACCTCGCCCTCTGTTTTCTGCTCGGCCCGATCTTTGGGATTCTAGCCTTCTCATGGGTGAGGATCTTCTACTTCGTCGAGGATTTCTTTGAGAACCTCAAGGCGCCGAAGATGCTGAAGCCCGCCCTGGGAGGGATCGTTGCAGGAATAAGCGGATACTACCTTTTCGGCTACGGGATCATGGGCGTCGGCTACGACGGCATAACCAGGATCTTCGAGATGCCGTCATTTCCAGGCTCGGCGGATATGATAATGCTGCTCGTCGCTCTCGGCCTGCTCAAGATTCTGGCCACATCCTTCACGGTGGGGTCCGGCGGCAGCGGTGGGATATTCGCTCCGTCCCTCTACATCGGGTTCATGTTCGGGGTGGCCTTCGGGCTGATCGCAGGCAGAATTCTCCCTGGCCTGGATACGGCCTCGCCGACGGTCTACGGCCTTCTGGGGATGGCGGCCCTCTTTGCGGGAGCCGCCCGAGCGCCTCTCACCTGCATAGTGATGATCCCGGAGATGGCCAGCAGCTACAGCAGGCTCCCGCCCATTATAATCGCTTGCGTTTTGAGCTACACGACAGCTCAGATCCTGATGAAAGGGATGTCGATCTACACCTTAAAGCTGATGAAAAAAGGAATATTCATCGACCAGCCTGAGCCAGTTCTAAAGGGGATAACGGTCGGCGAGGCCATGCACAGGGACGTCGTGGCCGTCGGACCCGAAACGACCCTCTCCCAGCTCCGAGAAAGAATATCAAGATTTAACCACACCGGCTTTCCTGTGGTGAAAGACGGGAAAATGGTGGGGATAGTGACCTTCGACGACCTGAGAAAGGTGCCGGTCGCGGAGCAGGATAGAACCCTGGTGGGCGATGTGGCCGTCAAGGAGGTGATCACCGTCCGCCCGGACCAGTCCACAAAGTACGCCATGGACCTGATGTACCAGAACAAGATAGGCAGGCTACCTGTGGTTAGCGATGATGATCCGCAAAAGCTCGTAGGGATAATAACCAGGACTGACGTCATAAGGGCCTACGAGACGAGCGGGCAGGGATAAACTGACATAGCAAGAGTCTCAGGACCCGCCGGTGTAGGTCGTCGTCAAGGAGATCCTGGAGCTCCTGAACAGCAGGGAGGCTCTAGATTTTGAAGGCTCTGGCCAGCGAGACGAAGTACTTTTTGTCCCTCTCGAAGCTTGACGGGCCTTCGGGGCGGAAGCCTCCTCTTTCACCTTCAGAAGCTCCTCGACTCCGGATGATCCTCCAGCGGCACGAGAGGGGAGACTACATGATCACCGAGAAAGGGTACAGGGCGCTTCTGGGGATCGCCGAGGTCTATGCGAAGCTGAGCGTATGACCGCTCACAAATCAATTTTAGTACAACGGCATCGATTACTTAGTCCGCCAATTTTAAATTTGTTGATGTGTTTTCTTTAATCAAGATAGGGAGGGAATTCCAACGGACTATCAACTTGCCATATCGCCTGGACTGGACATAAGCCCGGAAGAGTTCGTTTCGGCCTGGAACGATAACCAGGAAAGCCTTAGAGCTGCCAGGGCAGAACTCGTGGATGATCCGTCCAAGAGGTTCGCAGTAGATCCTGCCACGTTGGAAGGATACGCCATCTTTCTTGCAGGCGTAGGCAGCACGATTTTAGTGGACGTGTTGAAAGATCTGATCAAAAATCAAATAACCGAACTCATCGAGAAAAAGCTCGGCAAAAAACAAAGTGCACCTGCGATAGAAGTCCTAATAATTGAACAGAAAGCCGACAAGCCGCTGATAGTCGTCAAAGAGCATGAGCGTTAAAGTCCAATCGGAGATTCTCCTAATGACCCTCATCACAATCCGCGAGACTGGCTCCGCGAACGATAGCCCCAACGCCACGGTCAGCTTCGACAATCGCGGCGAGCATCCCATCACCATCACCGACCCTTTCTCCGAGCAGGATGAGCAGCGGTTGGAGTGGTACTTCGAGGAGCATCTTCGCTTCCCCTTCCTGGAGGGCGTCCGGGCAGACGAGGCCAGAAGAAGCGTCGCATCCTACGGCGAGGCGCTCTTCGATCAGGTCTTCAAAGACAAGAAGGCTTACGGACGATACTCCGAAGCTCGGCAGGATGGAGTTGACAAGCTCCATTTTGAGATCATCGGCTCGCCGGATTTCTTCCATCGGCTCCACTGGGAGGCCCTGAAAGACCCGGAACTTCCAAGGCCCTTCGCGGTCGAGTCGTCCATGGTCCGGAGCACCGCAGACACGCAGGTCCTCCAAGCTCGGAGCCAGCCCTCGCCCACGATCAACCTCCTGATCGTCACGGCAAGGCCAGATGAGAGAAGAGACGTGGGGTATCGGACCATAACCCGCCCCCTCGTCGAGAGCCTCCGCCAGGCGAGTTTGAAAGTGAGAGTCGACATCATCAGGCCCGGAACTTACGAGGCCTTGACGAAGCACCTGGATTCGGTTCGTGACGATCACGGCGCCGGTTTTTACCACATCGTCCATTTCGATCTTCACGGGGGCCTTTTGACTTATGAGCAGCTTCAGAAAGGCTCAGAGGCCGAAAGCCTCGTTTATCAGACCCGATACGGAAGGGGCGACATCAAGCCTTACGAGGGAAGAAAGGCCTTCTTATCCTTCGAGGGCGAAGAGCCCAGAAAGTCGGATCTGGCAGAGGCGGGCGAGATCGCCGACCTTCTCATCAACCACAGAATCCCGATAGCGGTCCTCAACGCCTGTCAGTCAGGAAAGCAGGTGGGCGACTTGGAAAGCAGCCTTGCGAGCAGGCTGCTGGAGGCTGGGGTCCAGACGGTTATTGCGATGGGCTACTCGGTTACGGTGAGCGCTGCGGCCCTGATGATGGAGACATTTTACCGGCAACTCTTTGCCGAAGAGGATCTTCCCGTCGCCATCAGGCGGGCTCGAAAGGAGCTATTCAACCTGAAGGGGCGGAGGGCCTACTTCAATCAACAGATCGATCTTGAAGACTGGATGCTCCCCGTGATCTATCAGAGCGGCGGGGCGATGGCAGAGTCGCCCATCGCCCTTCGGGAGTTCACCATCGACGAAGAGGTGGAGTTTTACGAGCATCAGGCTCGCAGGTACGTTGCTCCCGAGCCGACCTACGGTTTTCTGGGCCGGGACCTGGACATCCTACGAATCGAAAAGAGGCTATTGAGCGAGATCGATGGATCGCCATCCAACCTTCTCCTGATCAAAGGGATGGGTGGCTCAGGCAAGACGACCCTCCTCAATCACTTGATGGAGTGGTGGCAGACAACGAACTTTGTGGGGGAGGTCCTTTACTTCGGATACGACGAGAAAGCCTGGACTCTCCAGCAGATCATGGACCAGATCGCTAAAGTGTTATTCGAAACTGAAGGCACGTCTAGGGCAGTGGCAGACGCAAAATTGGCCTCGTTTCGGGCCATGGACCTCGAGGCCCAGCAGCAGAAGCTGGCAGATCTCCTTCGAAGCGACCGCCACCTTCTGGTCCTGGACAACCTGGAGTCGGTCACCGGCTCAAACCTTGCGATAATGAACACCCTCTCCGAAGAAGAGAGACGCGCCCTTCGGGAGTTCCTCTTCAATCTTGCGGGAGGGAAGACGTTCGTCTTGCTCGGCACGCGCGGAGGCGAGGGGTGGCTGATCGAGGGGCAGAACGCGCCATTGAGAAGCAAAGACGTCTACGACCTTCCCGGTCTCGATCCGGAGGCGGCATCTACTCTGGCCGAGCTCATTTTGGAGCGGAACATCCCCGACCGCAAGATGCGGGAAGAGCGCCGAAAGAGCAGCGAATTTCGGAGGCTGCTTGAAGTTCTGGACGGATACCCTCTTCCGATGCAGGTGGTCCTGTCAAACCTTGCCCGCCAAAGCCCGGTCGAGGTTCTGGAGGCCCTTCAGGCAGGTGGCGCCCTTGAGGATTCAGAGATTCAGTCCCGGACCGAGAGCATCATGCGGTGCATCGACTACTCCCACAGCAACCTCTCGCCAGAGGCGCAGGAGCTTCTCCTCTGCCTTGCGCCCTTCACGGGAGTAATCTTTGAGGGCTTTATCGAGCAGTATACCCAGAAGCTGAAAGGGCAGCCAGATCTCGCCCACATCCAGTTCGACCTCTGGCCTGAGGTCCTGGAAGAGGCGAAGAGGTGGGGGCTTCTGACCCCAGACCAGATTCAGGGAATTCTCCGGATCCAGCCGGTATTCCCCTACTTCCTTCGCACCCGGCTCAACGAGCTTAAGGACAAGATGCGCCCAGCCATCGAGACCGCCTTCCAGGAGCATTACGATGGTGTCGGAGACGCGCTAATTACTCTGCTCCAGTCCAATGAGCCGGGAGAGCGGCAGATGGGCCAGGCCCTTACGCGTCTGGAGTACGAGAACCGAACATGCTCAATAAAGTGTTGCGATTTGCCAGAATGGTCGACGGGCAGA
>CAZNGI010000138.1:0-4853 GCA_964572505.1 uncultured Methanotrichaceae archaeon
CATTCGAGTTTGTTATTGCTCACGATGCCCCGGGAGGAGATCATAATATAATAATTAATTATATGTATAAATTTCAAAATAAATGGTATTCGGATGATCGAATTGTTACGGTACACGTAAACCGGTTTTACGAAAAAACATGGTTTTATATAATAGCTTTGACTATTTCAGCATTGAGTCTGATTATTTTTGCCGCAGAGTTTGGGAAAATATTAGTATATATCTGGAAACATATTAGGGGAAGATTATAGTAAAATTAGGAATTTTATACTCACTGTATATTTATATCAACTATGATTAAAATTGGTCTAAGTCAATTACCCGACATAACAAGAATAGGCTTCGATCGGCTAGTCTGTATAGCGTCGACAAGTGATTTCAAACCAGGACGGCCGGGCATGGTGCTCGGAATAAACGCAATCTCTACTTTTGCAGGGGCTGGTCTGCCGAGAGTTTCGCCAAGTTCTCCTTAAAGGGGCATGAGATGCAGACCCATCCAAGCTAAGCCGAGCCGCCCAAATCGCCCGCCTACCGAGCAGCGAGTGTTTCTGAAAATTTACACACCACATTATTTGTAAATCACCCCCCTTGACCCGCCGGGATAAGGTTAAATGCAAATAACGATCTCACGCCTTTTTCATGCCGGGCAGAATATCCCACAGCTACGCCTTCATGGGCTCCGAAAAGCCCCTCATTGGAAAGACGATTCCGGATATGTTCGACGAGATCGCGGAAAAGTACCCCGACAACGACGCCATCGTCTCGGTTCACCAGGGGCTGAGATACACTTACCGCGAGCTGCAGAAGGAGGTCAACCGCGCGGCAAAGGGATTTCTGGGACTGGGGCTGAAGAAGGGCAACCGTCTGGCGGTTTTGGCGACGAACATCGCCGAGTGGATTATCTGCCAGTTCGCCACTGCCAAGGTCGGCATCATCATTGTGAACATAAACCCGGCCTATCGGACCCACGAGCTTTTGTACGCCCTCAAGCAGTCCGAGACCGAGGTGCTCTTTTTGATTGAACGGTTCAAGACCTCCGACTACATCGATATGTTCTACGAGATCTGCCCGGAGGCGATAGAGAGCAAGCCCGGCAAGATATCCTGCGAAAGCTTACCCTACCTCAAGACCGTCGTCCTGATCAGGGGCGAGAAACAGCCCGGCATGTACACCTGGGAAGAGGTCTTGAAGATGGGCGAAGAGGTTCACGACGACGTTCTGCGGGAACACCAGGAGGAGCTCGACTTCGACGACCCCATCAACATCCAGTACACCTCCGGTACCACCGGTTTTCCCAAGGGCGTCGTCCTCACCCACCACAACATCCTCAACAACGGCTACTTCATCGGCGAATGCATGAAGTTCACGGACAAAGACCGTCTCTGCATCCCCGTCCCCTTCTACCACTGCTTCGGCATGATCCTCTCCAACATGGCCTGCATGACCCACGGCGCAGCGATGGTCCTCCCGTCCGAGTACTTCGACCCGGTCTCGACCCTGGCGGCCGTCGAGATGGAAAGGTGCACGGCGCTCCACGGTGTTCCCACCATGTTCGTCGCAGAGCTTGAGCACCCCAACTTCGAGAATTACGACCTCTCAAGCCTTCGGACCGGCATCATGGCGGGCTCCCCCTGCCCGACGGAGTACATGAAGAAGGTGAGCACCCTCATGAACATGAAGGAGGTGGTCATAACCTACGGCCAGACCGAGGCCTCCCCCGGCATCACCATGTCCTCGACCGACGACTCCCTGGAGCGGAGGGTCTCGACCGTTGGAAAACCCATGCCCCACACCGAGGTCAAGATCGTGGATCCAAAGACCGGCAAGATATCTCCCCGGGGCGAGACCGGGGAGATATGCGCCCGGGGCTACGCCATCATGAGGTGCTACTACAACAACCCCGGCGCCACCGACAAGGCCATCGACAAGGAGGGGTGGCTGCACACCGGGGACCTGGGCATCCTGGACGACGAGGACTACTGCAAGATCACAGGCAGGCTCAAGGACATGGTGATCAGGAGCGGCGAGAACATCTACCCGAGAGAGATCGAGGAGTTCCTCTACACCCACCCGGACATCAGCGACGTCCAGGTGATCGGCGTTCCCGATGCGAAATTCGGCGAAGAGCTGATGGCCTGGATAAAGCTGAAGGAGGGCCGGACCCTCACCGCCGATGAGGTGAAGCTCTTCTGCAAGGGCAGGATCGCCCACTTCAAGATACCAAAATACATCAAGTTCGTCGACGGGTTCCCCATGACCGTCACCGGCAAGATCCAGAAGTACAAGATGAGGGAGGAGTCCATAAAAGAGCTGGGCCTCGACGACGTGGCGAAGGTGGATACCGCCTGAAGCCGGGAACCACTGTCTTTTTTTCAATTTCGGAAAGTGTCGAGCAGGCCAACGCCAACGAGGCGAAGGAAGGCGGGGGCGGGGGCGCGAGCGAAAGATCGCCCACTCACTTCCCGCCGTAGGATCTGACGTGATCCCAGGCCTGGTGATACTTTGGAAAACGCTTCTCGTCGGAGTAGATCGAGGCGTCCTTCCGGCCATAGAGCTCTCGATCCGCCCCGACCGGGCAGACCTTGATGCATATGCCGCAGGGCGAGATCCCCCGCCGGTTCAGCTCGGCGCTGTAGGCGGAGCAGGCCGACTTGTCGGTCAGGCCCGCCGGGTAGTCCCTCTCGTCGAGGGCGCGGGCGGGGCACATCCGCACGCACCTCATGCACCGGGTACACAGGTCCTCCTCCATCAACGGGTCTGGCGGAAGTTCGGCCGCTGTGAAGACGGAGCCGAAACGGACCCGAGGACCGTACTCCTTCGTCAAAAGAACGTTGTTCACCCCGAAGGACCCAAGCCCGGCGAGATAGCCTGCGTGCCGGTGGCTGAAGAAGGCGACAGGATTTTTCAGCAGAGCCTTGACGTCGGCGTATCCGTCTCTGGGAACAAAGACGGACGGGTGGCCCCTCTCGGAGAGGAAGTTTGACAGGCGGTAGGTGTACTGGTCCAGAAGGATGTTCACGGTCCTGTAGAGCTCCCGGTACCAGATCGAGGGCGAGGTCTCAAGTACCGGAAGAGAGATCGGAAGCCCTATGACGATCACCGACTTCGCCTCGGGGTATATTGACTGGGGGAAGAACTCCTCTGGAATCCACGGCTCGAAGGGCGGCTTTTCCCATCGGTCGACGCTGGCGACCCCCACCATCGGGATCTCCATCGAGCGGCACCGTTCCAGGAGGGATCTTTTCAGCTCAGCGCTCATGGGAGATGCTATATTCGGTGGTGGTGATAAAAGGATCTATCGGGCGGCGGACGACCTTATAAGAGTCGAAAAGTTTTTTCATTTGTCGAGAGAAGCCAGCAGGTCGTCCACGCTGTCAAACCTCTTGCAGTGCCCCATTTGGCATTCCTTTTCGGCCTCCAGCACTTCCGCTATGAACTCCTCGCTGAATTCTCCGCTGGAGGCGGAGGAAGAGGCGTGCAAGTCGGCTTCATCTCGGCGAGCTTCTGTCGGAGCCATCAATTTCGCCTGCCACCATCTGTTGAGGTCGCTCCTTATGCCAATTAAGGCGAGGTCTAGGCTTTCCAGAAATTCCGTAAAGGAATTATCGCAAGCACCACAAATATCAGCCCGTACCAGTACCAATCCAGGCTCAGCAGAGGTGTCCAGAGTTTTGCGATCATCAGCACAAAAGCAGCAACGCTTAATTTCGTCAGCCCCATGTCAATCCATGTAAGCTTGCCTATTTTTTTGTTGGCCCACTCAAAGAAATTCATATCTATCACTTCCTACGATACATTATATATGTATTCATTTGCGACCTGGAGCATGGCGATCCCGGTCTCGCCATAGCTGCCGGAACGGGGGGGACGAGGGCGCCAACGGGGATGGGTCGCCTTACCTATTTTATATAAAGTGTTCTTAAAGACAGATTGGCGTGCTTGACCTGTTTTCGGACACTTCCTCGATGACAACCGCTCGATCGTCGAGCTTGGAGGCGTAATAATCTGAGATCGCCCGGTCCAGCCCGATAAGCTTCTTGACTACTTCGTTTTTCATGTTTAGCTTGTACATCTTCGCCCGGCCGACTTCGCGGGTGAATGCCACAAGTTCGTTTGCCTCTAAGTTTTCCCACACCGAGAATAATGTCGTCCTGCTGATCCCCGCACCCGCGGCTATGTCGGTCTTCGAATAGTCGAATCCCAGGTTGTCTATCAGGAAATCCAGGATCTTCAGGGTGGGGTCTTTGCCCCCAAGTACCTTTAGAAACAGAGATCCTTCGTCTTTGTTCTCCGATTCTTTGTTTGCCATTTCACCAACCATGCCCACGCTCTCCTTCTTTTGCCGTGCTCTCCTCTGTTTCGCCGTATAGGCGAGGATATACAGCGTATACATAATGCTTTTATACATGGTTATAAATCTTGCCGTCATAGTATTGTATTCTGAACTCTCATAAATCTAAATAACATAACTGCATAAATTTAAGTAATATGATGATCTCCAATCTCATGGATGGATAGGGAGCTAAAACTGAGAGGGACAATTCTTCACAAACTGGACCGCAAAGGAAAATGGGGTCCGGTCCATACCAGTTTTGATAACTTGCCGAAGGGTCTCCCATCGGATCAGCGCGGGGAGGCGAAGGCCGTTGCAAAAGAGCTGATCAAAGAGGGGCTAATTTTAGAGAAGCCGACATCCTACGGCATTGAAGTCTCCCTTAATTTAAAAAGACGCGCCGAGATCCAAGAGATCATTGATGCATACCTGAAGGCGGTCGAATCTGAGGGATGATCATCGTAATCCCCCCAGCTCAGCCCTTTCCACTCGCTTACCGATCATCCCGTCAGCTCGCCCC
>CAZNGI010000138.1:4953-6138 GCA_964572505.1 uncultured Methanotrichaceae archaeon
GGGGGCGCGCGCCCTCCTGCGCCCGCATCACCGCTGCCACTTTCTCGCGAAGGTGGCGATGAAGGCAGCCCACATGAAAGTGCCGAATATTGCTTGAATTCCTGTCACTATTTTATAATGCCCTATGGGATTATAAAGGGCATAACCAGGGGTTGCAGAAGTCGCTATGCTGAACCAAATATAATCGAACCACGCGCTTGCCCCTTCAACAGCATCAAAATACCAGTAAAACGAGGCAAAAGCAAAGGCCATTAAGATCCAAAAACCAAATAACCTAAGAGGACGAACCCCATATCCAAAAATACATTGGATAACGACATACTCAAATAAATCGTATATTCCGAGCCTCCAAACTTTTGATCCAACCAATTTTAGCCATTCGGATACTTGCATTTTCCAGGGCCATAACAGTTTTTTTGTTCCTTTGATTCCGTTTTCCATACGTATTGCTTCCATTTCTTTGTAAAAATAATCATCAGCCGCCATTTTATTTCCCCGCTCTTCCATCTTTCGTTTTGCTATTCTGCATACCATAGCTTGAGATCCCGGATGGCCGAATTTCGTATAGTAGAATGATACATTCTGGCGAAATTGATCATATTCGAAGTAGGCATGCCCATCGAACTTGGCGCCCTGGAAGTAGGCATTCCCGCCGAATGTAGCACTCTTGAAGTTGACATCCCCACCGAAATCAATTCTCCCGAAGTTGACATCCCCATCGAACTCAGCTCCCAAAAAGAGGACATTCCCTTCGAATTTAGCACCCTTGAAGCTGGCATCATTGCCGAACTTAGCTCCAGCGAATTCGGCATAGCCGCTGAACTCAGCTCTCAAGAAGCGGACAATTCCGTCGAACTTAGCTTCACTGAAGTAAGTATAAATGCCGGTGAACTCAGCTTCTTCGAAGTCGGTATTCCTGCCGAACTTAGCTCCGATGAAGTCGACGAACTTGCCGAACTTAGCTCCCTTGAAGCTGGCATTATTGCCGAACTTAGCTCCATCGAAGGCGACGACAAAACCATCTGACTCAGCTCCGTCGAAGTAGGCATGCCTATCGAATTGAACTCCCTGGAAGATGGCATTCCCGCCGAAATCAGCACTCTTGAAGTCGGCGTACTTGCCGAACTTAGCTCCTTTGAAGAAGGCACCCTTGACGAACTTGGCACCGGAGAAGAATATATTCTT
>CAZNGI010000139.1:0-6130 GCA_964572505.1 uncultured Methanotrichaceae archaeon
CAGACTTGAAAGTCTGGATAGATACCCCTTTAAATCCAGAGGAGATCGGAATCGAACCGTCACTGGTCATAAAAAGGGGGCAGAGCTCTTCAGTCGCAGCTACGACGAGCGTTCTGGTGCGACCTACATATACAGTTATGCCGACCCAGGGAGATTATGTCCTCTCCTGGTGCTGCCCTGTTCAGCAAATCAAGATCAACGGTTCCTGTTGCTGTCAAGATAACGGAGCCCCCACTGACGGGGGTGGAGCTGGATTGACGCCTGATACGTTGATGGTGGCTGAGCTGACCTAGTCGGGGTCTTACGCCCAACGGCTCTTCGGGGATTCAGCGGCGCGAAAGATGCACTCTGGGCAAGCGGACCCGGCGCGCCGTTATCTTTTTTTGACGTGAAAATGCTATCAATGCTCTTTGCCCAGCTCACACAGGTCCCTGGAGACAAACTTGTCCCCGTCCCTGCGCATCTCACAGACGATCTTGCCGTCGACGAGCCGGAGGATCCGATCGGTCTTCTCGGCCATCTCCATGTCGTGGGTGACGAGGATGAAGGTCTGGTTCATCTCGCGGTTGAGCTTTCTCAAGAGCTCGTAGATCATGTCAGAGCTCTTGGAGTCGAGGTTTCCCGTCGGCTCGTCGCCTATGACGATCGACGGATGGCCCGCAAGGGCTCTAGCCACCGCTACCCTCTGGTTCTGGCCGCCGGAGAGCTGGTTTGGTTTGTTGTTCAGCCGGTCGCCGAGTCCCACCTCCTCGAGAAGGGTGATCGCCCGATGCCTCGCCTCCTTTTTGTCCATCCCGGCGATGAGAAGCGGCATCATCACGTTCTCGACGGCGTTGAACTCCGGGAGGAGGTGGTGATACTGGAAGATGAAACCAAGCTCCTTGTTTCTGAGCCTCGCCCTCTCTTCGGAGCTGGCTTTGGATATGTTCTGCCCTTTAAGCCAGATCTCGCCATCGGAGGGGGTGTCCAATAGCCCGATCATGTTCAAAAGGGTAGACTTGCCGCTGCCACTGGGTCCCACTATCGAGAGGACCTCACCCTCCTCGATTGTCAGGTCGACGTCGTCTAAGGCCACCAGCTCAACCCCGTCGCCGTAGACCTTTCTCAGCTTTTTGATCTCGATAATCTTGCTCAACTCTGATCGCCTCCACAAATTTTATTCGGTTGCTATCGCCTCTACAGGGTCGAGCCTGGAGGCCTTGTAGGCCGGGTATATTCCCGCAAGGAAGTTGACTAGGAAGGCGAAGACGGCGACGTAAAGGAACGTCTCCATGTCCAGGACCACCGTCATCCTGTTGGCTATGTAGATCTCGGCTGGAACCTCGATGTTCCCGATCAGCTTTGCGGCGACGTAAGCAAGCCCCCCTCCGAGGAGCGCCGAGGGCGGCCCCAGGATCACGCTCTCCAGAATGAATATCTTCATGATAGAGATCTGGTCTGCTCCCATCGCCATCAGGATCCCTATCTCCTTCGTCCTGCGGCTTATTATCATTATCATTGTGTTGGCGATGCCAAAGCCGGATATTATGAAGATCAATAGGTAGAATATGTAGGAGTAGATCTGCTGGGTGTCGAGCTGCTCCAAAATGTCCCTGCTCTTATCCTGCCAGCTCTCGGCATTGTAGCGGGTCTTGTTGTTCAGATCAGCAGCTATGGCGGGAGCCGCGTTGATGTCGGACAGCCTGATCCCCATCTCGGATACGACGTCCCCCTCTCCAAGAAGGTCCTGGGCGGTTTCGAGGGGTAGGTAGACGAGGGTCTGGTCAAGGCCGGTTCCCGTATCGATGATCCCGACAGCCTTCACCTGGATCGCGGCGTCCTGCCTGGTGAGCCGGAAGTCGTCGCCCCGTTTCAGCTCCAGGTCGTCGGCGAGGTCAGACCCCACCACTGCAGCATACCTCTTGAACCGCAGGTCGTAATAGTCGCCCCAGACCATGTCCTCCCTGACCCTCAGGAGGAGATCCTCCTGGACTGGGTCTGCCCCGATGAAGGTGACGCCCTCCACGTTATCTTTGTACTTGGCCGCCGCCCTTCCTACGAGCCTCGGAGACGCCGCCAGTACCTCGGGGTACTCCTCAGCGATGGCGGAAAGGGTCCTGTAAAGACGGATGTAGTCCTCGTCCTCCTTCGGGTCGACGGTGACGTGGGGCGAGTTCTCCACGGTGTTCTCGATGAGGTTCACCCTGTACCCCTCCGTCAGCCCTATCAGAACGACGATCACCCCCACTGCGAGGGCCACGGATAGGACTGTGAATAGGACCATCTTGGGGTTTGCGAGGATGTGCCTTTCTGCGATCGCGAGCTCGAACATCTAACTCAACCTCGCAGGGCGACCACCGGATCTAGCTGCGATGCTTTGTGGGCGGGGTAGACCCCTGCGATCATGCTCAGGACCAGGGCGAGGAGGGGGAACGCGATGAGGTCGAAGGGGTCCACGAGAAACTTGATGACTATCGGCTGAGGTGCCGTCGGCGCGTTGACGGTGTACTGGAGGCTGTGGAAGTAGGCTGAGACCAGGTAGCCGAAGGCGCTCCCGAATATGCCTCCCGCGAGGCCCAAAATCCCGCTTTCGAAGAGGAATATCCTCCTGATCTGGGACTGGTTTGTTCCCATGGCCATCAGCATCCCGACCTCCCTCGTTTTCTCTAAAACCAGCATGTTCATGACGTTGGCGATCCCGAAAGAGGCGATCAAAAGGACCAGCGCCAGGATCAGGTTGTTGGAGAAGGTCTCAAAGGCCAGGCTCTCTTCGAACGCGGGAAACATTGTCCTCCAGCTTTCGGCATCGTATCCGAGGGCTGAGATCTTTGCGGCCACCTCGTCGGCCTGGTAGGGGTCCTCGATCTGGATGTTGATGTAGGTTATGACGTCTCCCTCGCCCAGGAACTCTCGCGCAGTCTCCAGAGAGACGAAGGCCGCTTGGTCCCACTCCTCGACCCCCGTTCTGAAAACGCCCGCCACCACCAGGTTCATGGTATTCGCATCGGGAAAGCTTGCGATGACGTCTTCGCCCATCTTCACGTCCAGCTTCTCGATCATCTTATCCCCCAAGGCGACCCGCCTTCCGCTCTGGATCGCGTAAAGATCGCCCTCGATCATGTACTTGTCACCGATGCTGGTAACTTTGTTCAGCTCCGCCGGGACGACCCCGGTCATGTCGACGTTCTCAACGTTGTCCTCGAAGGAGAGGGTCGCCGTGGTGCTGAGGGCGGGGGAGACGGCAGCAACCCCGGGAATCGCCCAGACGAACTCGATCAGGGTCTTGTAGAGGTAGATGTACTCCTCCCCATCCTTGGGGGTGACCAAGACGTGGGGCGCCAGCTCGAAGAAGATGTCGAAGAAGGTATCAAAGCTGCCGTTCATGACGGACCTGAAGACTATGATTATGGCCACGGCGAGGGCGACGGCCCCCACGGCGAGGACGGTCTGCCTCTTCCGGGTCCTGATATGTTTTGTGGCCACGAATAGCTCGAGCAAGGGATCACTCCTCAGGGGTCTCGCAGATACCAATTATATTCGGTAATCCTTTTCTGGATCTTATTTATAGAGATCGGACCCAACGGGCCCGGATCGAGTCCTAAGACGCTGAAAATGGTCTGCCTCTTTTACGCAAGTCTTCTCAAGTCAACCCCGAAGGGCGACGACTGGATCGAGCTTTGAGGCCTGGTGGGCCGGGTAGACCCCGGCGATGACGCTCAAAAGGAGGGTGATCAGGGGGAAGGCGAGAAGGTCCCAGGGGTCGACGATGAACGTCAAAATCACCGAGAATCGCGGCCCGGAGGACATGGCTATGGCGAGGCTGTTGATGTAGGTCGAGATGAGATAGCCCAGAAGGCAGCCCGCCGCCCCGCCGGCGAGGCCCAAGATCCCGCTCTCGATGAGGAAGATCCTGCGGATGTTGGTGGAGTTGGCTCCCATCGCCATCATCATCCCGATCTCTTTGGTCTTCTCCAGGACCAGGAGGTTCATGATGTTGGCGATGCCGAAGGAGGCGATCACTATCACGAGAAGCATGATCATGGTGTTGGAAAACCGGCGGCTCTGGATCGTCTCGACGATCCCCGACTGGCTCTGCCAGCTCTCGGCGTTGTACCCGAGGGCAGATAGTTCATCGGCGACCTCGTCGGCCCGGTATATGTCGTCGAGCTTGATCTGGACGTCGGTTATGACATTTCCTTCACCCAGAAAGTCCCGAGCTGTCTCGATGGAGACATAGGCGTAGTTTGGTGAAAAGCCCCCGGTATCGAATATTCCCGTCACCACGAGGCTCAGGGTCTTGGCGTCGGGAAAGCTCGCCCGGACCGAATCGCCCAGCCTCACCTCCAGCTCGTCTGCCAGCTCCTTGTCCAGTGCGACCCTTCTTCCGTTCTGGATCGAATCGAGGTCGCCATCCACCATGTAATCGATACCTATCTTCGATATCTTGTTCAGCTCGTCTGGTATGACCCCCCGAAGGACGACGTTCTCGACGTTCTCGTCGTGGGCGAAAGATGCCGTCGTTGAGAGGGCCGGGGACACGGCCGCCACACCGGGGATCGCCCAGATCGTCTCGATGAGGGTCTTGTAGAGGTGGATGTAGCTTTCGCCCTCCTCGGGAAGGACCGTGACGTGGGGGACGAACTCGAAGATGATGTCGTTGAGAGTCGTCTCAAAGCCGTTTATCAGGGACCTAAAGAGGATAGTGATAGCCACGGCGAGGGCGACGGCTCCCACCGCGAGAATGGTCTGCCTCCTTCGGGAGATTAGGTGCTTTGAGGCGACGTACAGCTCGAACAAGAGATCACTTCTTGGAGAGCCGGATCTCCAATAGTAAGTGATCCGGGACCTATTTATAAAGTCGCGCCCTTCGCCGCCTTCGGCCATCAAAAAACCAAGGCAGATATCCAGTAGCTAATTCTCCGAATCGAGGGTTCGAAAAGAGGACGAATGTCCCGAAGTTCGTGGCCTGACTTGGGGGAGATGCCCAATCTCGGTTCCTTGGGCCACGCCTCCGGGCGAGCATGAACTTGTAAAAGGGTAAAAAGTTAGAGGGTGACCTCTTCGGCTTCCTCCACGGAATAGTTCTCGTGGACAACCTTGCATAGCCTCTTTACAAATAGGGTCGGGTTCTCGGCCTGGAAGATGTTCCTGCCTATGGACAGGCCTCCGCCGCCGACGTTTATCGAGTCGAAGACCATCTCCAATACCTGGTGTTCAGTATCCATCTTGGGACCGCCCGCGATCACAATGGGGACGCTGCAGCCCTTGACGACCTCCTTGAAGGTCTCGGGAGATCCGGTGTAGTTCGTTTTGACGATGTCGACCCCTAGCTCCGCCCCGATCCTGGCGGCGTGCTTGACGTACTCGACGTCGTGCTCCGACTTGACCTTCGATCCTCTCGGGTACATCATGGCGAGAAGCGGCATCCCCCAGCGGTCGCAGGTCCTGGCGACTCGCCCCAGGTCTTGCAGCATCTGGGCCTCGTCGTCAGCGCCGACGTTGACGTGGATGCTGACGGCGTCCGCGCCGACTCTTATAGCGTCCTCCACCTCGGTGACGAGGACCTTGTGGTTTGGGTCCGGCGCGAGGCTTGAGCTGGCGGATAGGTGGATGATCAGGCCGACGTCCTGGCCGTAGCCCCGATGGCCGAAGAGCGGAAGCCCCATGTGGCCGAGAACGGCGTTCGCTCCGCCCTCAGCCACCTTGTCCACCGCCTCCTGGAGGTCTATCAGCCCCTCGATCGGCCCCACCGTCAGGCCGTGGTCCATGGGGACGATGACCGTCCTGCCCGTCCTCCTGTTGAAGATCCTCTCCATCCTGATGGACTTTCCGACGTTCCTCATGGGGGAAAGGCATTGAGGAGTCGAGATTAAAAGTTGATGGTTGAAATGAGGAATCGAATGATACAGCCAACAGGTAAAAATGACCAATTTTATTATTTGTCAGAATTACTCTCTGGAGCATTTCCCATAGCGAAATATTTTAGCTTTTTGTCTCCATCCCAGTCATCGCCCTTTCTCTCCGGTTCCTTTTTATCAGCTTCTTCACCCATAATTATCACCATTAAGTTTCTTGATATGCTTCACAGCTCCGTCTAAATTTAGTTTCGATCAATAAGGTGAATAGGGGTAAATCGTCTATCTATTTATAC
>CAZNGI010000140.1:0-5997 GCA_964572505.1 uncultured Methanotrichaceae archaeon
CGATTATTTTTCATAAACCAAATCCTCAAACCGCATCCTCAGAGGATAATTACTTACGGGAAAACTTCTCACCCCAAAGCGACGCCGGTAGGAGGCTGCCCGAAATGACGAGCGAAGAGCTGAAGCGAAGGATCGAGAGGTTCGTTCACCAGGAGAGGCACGTGACGAGTGCGAGGCTCGCCAAAGCCTTTGGCGAAGATCCGAACGGAGCGGTCACCTGCGCCGAGAATCTGGTGGTGGCGCCCGGCCTATCCAGGGAGGCCGGCGAGGCCCTCATCGTCCTCGTTGGCGAGGGGCGAGTTTTCTGGTCACCGATCTGCAGGACAGCCTACCATCTCGACGGCCTCTTTTTGGATCTGCCCGTCTCCTATGTCCAGAGGCCCTATGATGCGCCCACCTGGCTCCCGGCGGCCTTCAATTCGCCGAAGGTTCACAGAAGGGTGATGGAGGCGATCCGGCTGATGGAAGGCGTCGGCTACGACCCTGCGATCCCGGAACCCGATCAGGGGTCTCGTCTCTACAAAATCCACTCGGACCTCAAATGCGAGAGGTGTGGGAGGTGCTGCACCCTCTCCGACCCCATAAGCCTGGAGCCCCAGGACGTCGAGAGGCTATCAGCCATCCTCGGGATCAGCATAAGAAAGACGATCCGAAAATATGCAACTTCCGTCGAGGTGGGGGGCCATCAGGCCTGGGCGATAAAGAAGACCTCCCCCTGCATCTTCCTCGACGAGGCCTCCGGCCTATGCAAAATACATCCGGCAAGGCCCATCATCTGCAGGGCTTTTCCCCTCCTCTCGCCCCGAACCGTCGGGGGCGAGCCCTCGGCGGAGTGGTGCCCGGCAGCAAGAAGGGTTGGCGAAGTCGTCGGTGGATCGGTGACGGGGCGGAAATAAAGATCCTCCGAATTTGCCATCCTGAATGATCAGGATGTTCGAATCGCCTCTTTTTCCCCTTTATCGACGAGCTGAATTGTTCATCTGAAATGGATTTTGTGTTATCAAACATCAGTTTGATAGTTTGATGTGCATACGATTTGGGAAAGTTTCATAAATAATGACCCGATTAGATAAAGCCTTGAGAAATTGCGTGCTATATTAGACGGAATTTATTAAGATGGCCGGGTGAAGATGGCCAGGGGATAGTTCGATGCAGGACCTTCAGACGCGCCAACTCGAAAGCCCGAAGGTGGGATGGAATTGCCAAAAGGCGACGGCGAGAGCTGCGGTGGTCGTCAGGCGAGGGACCTTCTTCTCCAACTACGTCATCGCCTTCGCCATCATCCTCACCCTCAACTTCATCCTTCCTAGGATGATGCCCGGTGACCCCCTCCAGGCGATCTACGGCGAGGAGGCGCTCCTGGCGATGACGCCCCAGCTCGAGGCCGAGCTGATCGCGAGGCTCTCCCTCGACCAGTCGATGGGCCAGCAGTTTGCGGCATACATCATCGCCCTCTTAAGCGGCGACCTGGGCCACTCCTACTACTACAACCAGCAGGTTCTGGCGGTGATCCTCGACTTTCTCCCCTGGACCCTCCTATTGACGGGCACGGCCCTGGTGATATCCACCTTTGCAGGCATGATCCTGGGGATAGAGTCCGGGTACAGGAGGGGACGGAACCTCGACAAGACGCTTCTTGCGGGCCTCATGTTCCTCAACGGCTTTCCCGACTTCTTCATGGGGATCGTCCTCCTCTTGGTCTTCGGCGTCGTTTTTGGGATGGTCCCCTTATCAGGGGCCCTCACCCCCTACAGCGGCCTTGAGGGCCTGCCCCTCGCTCTCGACCTCCTTCACCACCTTCTTGCGCCCCTGGCGGCTCTCGTCCTGGTGAGGGTCACATCATCGTACCTTCTCACCAGAAACACCATGATCACCACACTGAAGGAAAACTTCATCCTGACGGCTAGAGCCAAAGGCTGCTCCGAGGGACAGATAAAGTACAGGCACGCTGGCCGAAACTCCCTTCTGCCAGTGGTGACGGCGACGGGGCTCATGATACCCCACCTGATAACGGGGGCTCTATTCGTCGAGATCGTCTTCTCCTATCCCGGAGTCGGATGGCTCCTTTACAACTCCCTTCTCACTAGGGACTACCCCCTGATCCAGGGGATACTTCTGATGGTGACGGTGGCTGTGCTGGTGGTGAACCTGCTGGTGGACCTGCTCTACTCCAAGCTCGATCCGAGGGTGAGCCATGCACGTTAACGTCTGGCACGAGGTTGCGGAGAGCAACCTGGGAAAGGTGGGCCTCCTTTTGATCGGGCTGATGGTCACCCTCGCGGTCTTCGCCCCCGTCCTATCGCCCTACGCGCCCAGGGAGAATACGGACGCTTCCGCCTTCAGCCGCCCCTCGGAGGAGCACTGGCTGGGAACCAACGATGCCCGGCAGGACATCTGGACCCAGCTCCTCTACGGGGCGAGGACGTCTCTATCCGTCGGGTTCGGGGTGGCCCTCCTATCCGCCTTCATCAGCGTCCTCATCGGCGGGACGGCGGCGATCTTCGGCGGGGTCTACGATCGGTTCTGGATGAGGGTCGTAGACGCCACGATAGCGATCCCGGACGTGATCGTGATTATCCTGGTGGCGGCGTACCTGCGGCCGAACGTCCTTTTGATGATCCTGCTTCTTTCTGCCCTCTCCTGGCCGGGGGGAGCGAGGGTGATCAGGGCCCAGACGTTGTCACTGAAAGAGAGGATGCACGTATCTGCGGCTCGGACCTTCGGGGCTGGCTGGTCTCACCTCCTCTTTCGCCACATCATCCCGGACCTGGGACCGATCCTCGTGGCGATAATGATCCAGGATGCGAGACGGGCGGTCTTCATGGAAGCAGGACTGTCGTTTCTCGGGATCTCGGACCCCTCGGTGATGAGCTGGGGCAAGATGATGCAGTACGCAAGGGTATTCACGTACCTGGAGGTCTGGAAGTGGTGGCTCTTGCCGACGGGCCTCGCACTGTCCATGACTTTGATCGGGCTGAGCTTCACGGGCTTTGCCCTGGAGAGCGCCCTCGACCCGCGGCTTCGAGATGGGGCCAAAGGCCATGAAGGAGGAATCTGACGATGCTCGAAATCAACGACTTGAAGGTCTCTTACGACGGTGCCGAGATCCTCACAGGGGTCGACCTCGACATCCTTCGGGGCGATTCCCTGGCGATCATCGGCGAGTCTGGGGCCGGGAAGACCACCCTGGGCCTCGCATTGATGGGCCTATTGGACGGAAGGACCTCGGGCAGGATCCTCCTCGACGGAAAGAATGTCCTGTCCCTGGACGAGAAGGAGAGGCGGAAGATGCGGGGGAAGGATATGGCCATGGTCTTTCAGAACGTCGAGGACGCCCTCGACCCCCTCATGACCGTCTACGACCAGATCGAGGAGGCGATTTTGGCGCATCGGGAAAAGGGGGATCCCGAAAACGTCGGGGATCGAGTCCGCAAACTTCTCAGGTCTGTGGGCCTTGAAGAGGAGAAGAGCGAGTCCTTCCCCCACCAGCTGAGCGGGGGCGAAAAGCAGAGGGCGCTCATCGCCATGGCCATTGCAAACGATCCCCAGGTTCTGATCCTCGACGAGCCGACCGCGTCCCTGGATGCTGTGACCAAAGCAGAGGTCACCCAGCTTCTGAGGGAGAGGGTCAGGGAGAAGATCTGCCTCGTCATAACCCACGACATATCCACCGCCGCAAAGCTGACGGAGAAGATGGCGGTCCTCTACGCAGGCCGGATCATTGAGATGGGAGATACCCGAGACCTTCTGGAGAACCCCCGCCACCCCTACACCCGGGGGCTCATCAGGTCGTCGCCTAACATGACCACCACAAAGGACCTTCAGGGGATACCGGGCAGGATGGTCCACGGCGTCTCGGGCTGTCCCTTCAGCGACCGGTGCACCCAGAAGATCGATCGGTGCTCAAAGGAGGTACCGCAGCTCTCGGATGTTGGCGATCGGATGATCGCCTGTCACAGGGGCGGGATCGTGCCCCTCCTGGAGCTCTCGAACGTCAAGACGAGCTTTGGGAACTTTGTGGCTGTCGACGGTGTGGACCTCACTCTCTACGAGGGCGAGACGATCGCCCTCGTCGGCGAGAGCGGCTCGGGCAAGACCACCCTTGCGAAGACCGTGATCGGCCTCTTCGACATGGACGATGGAATGGGCGAGATCCGGCTGGAGGGGGAGCCCCTGGCCCGGAGGGATCGGGATTTCTACAAAAAGGTTCAGATGATCTACCAGAACCCGAAGGAGTCGATCAGCCACCGGATGAACGTCCTCGATGCTGTGACCGAGCCACTGGAGATCCAGAAGGTCGGAAATTCGGCTGAGAGGATCACGATCGTGAAGAGGGTTCTCGAAGAGGTGGAGCTTTCCTCCGACGATGCCTTCCTGGAGAAGTACCCACACCAGATCAGCGGCGGCGAGGCCCAGAGGGTGGCGATCGCAAGAGCCCTCGTCCTCAACCCGAAGCTCCTCATCGCCGACGAGCCCACCTCGGCCCTGGACGCCAGCGTCCAGGCGAAGATCCTGAAGCTTCTTCTGAACCTCCAGGAGAAGAGGGGCCTCGCCATCCTCTTCATAACCCACGACATAGCCATCGCAAGGAAGGTGAGCGACAGGATGGCGGTGATGCTGGGAGGAAAGATCGTCGAGGAGGGGCCCACCAGCGATGTGACGACTAACCCAGTCCACCCCTACACCATGAAGCTTCTGGAGGTGGCCCCAGACCTAGCCCCGACGAGAGAGGCGAGAGAGACGATAGAAGCCAGAGGCGGTCTTTGGGGAGTCTCTGAGGGGCCTCCTCTCCGGGCGAGGGAGCTCTGATAAGCGAACGATGATGAAATTCGCGTGCCGTAAAAGGTTTGCTTGATTGCCGGACTGTCAGATGCTGAACTATCGGATTCTCGATTGAAGCGAGAATCCGGAAAATGAGAAAAGGGCTCAGGGGTCAGAGCTTCATTCCTCGATCTCGCCCATCAGCCGTTCCATAATTATGGATGCTGCCTTGCAGAGAAAAGCGTCGGTCTGGACCACGGCCGCCTCGCCACCGAGCCTTCCGGTGACCATCTCTTCCACGATCCTGTCGCACTCTTTCCTGATATTTGTGATCTCTTGCGAGGGCTCAAGCTCCCTCAGGCACTCGGAGAGGTCCAGGAGCTGATCTACCTTCAGGTCCACCGCCTTCTCGACCCAGTCCTCCTCTTCGCCCTCTTCTCGCCCGCCCCGAAGCTTACGGATCTCGGCCAGGAAGGGGTCGGCCTCTTTTGCTGTGGAATCGATCTTTGTGTTTGACATGTTTTCAACTTCTAAGTCCCGCCCTAATTCCAGGATGGACCTTTTCAGCTAAAATAGTTATGTCGAAGATGGAAGAGAAAGAGGGGGATACGGTCGGGGCGGATATCGACGATGGAAGACCTGATGGCCGAAAGATCCGAGCGATCGATCCTCCCAAAGGCGATTTTTGCGTCACGGTGGCTCGAAAAGCATGAGGCGATCTGCGCGAAGAGAACGCCCGTCCGAGCGAGCAGGCGTCCATAGTCTGATATCCCCAACCTGCGTAAATTCCAGGACTCATGAAGGAGATCGTTGATAGATCCGTCGAGGCCGAGGTGGACAGGACGAAGGCGAGGTGGGTCGCCGGGGTCTATCGGGAGTTTGGAAGGCCGAAGACCACCGTCCCCGCCCTCTACTACTTCGCCCTGGGAAGAAAGGTGGCCGACTACCCCATCTGCGGCGGCTTCGTCGGCGAGATCAGGGCGATGAGACGGTACCACGAGAGCGACTGCCCCAAGCTCGATAAGTGGGTCGAGAGGGCGAAGCTCTTCGGCCATTTGAGAGAGGACGTGATCCTGGTGGGGCTCGTGGGCGAGTTCATCCCGCCGGAAACCGGAGCAGAGGCCGATTCTGAAGGGCCTGAGTGGCCGAGGCCCTTCGCCCAGGAAATTCCGGCAGGGAGATCTTCGAGATCTCCGAGGCGAGAGGCGAGGAGCTCGGGTACCAAGATCACCTGGG
>CAZNGI010000141.1:0-5938 GCA_964572505.1 uncultured Methanotrichaceae archaeon
TCCCTCTCCCCGGCGGCGGCCGCCCTGGGGGCCGCCTCGGGCGCGAACTCGAATATCATCGCCAGGGCCTCCTCGAGAGTCTCCTCCATCGCCACCTTGCCGTCGTAGGCGACTATCACCCGTTTCAGCTCGGGAAGCTCGCTGTTCTCGGCCCTCAGGTACAGGGGCTCAACGTAAAGGAGGCTCTTCTCGATCGGTATGACGAGGAGGTTGCCCCTGATGACGCTGCTTCCCTTCTGGCTCCAGAGGGTCAGCTGTTCGGAGATATCGGTATCCTGGTCGATCCTCGCCTCGATCTGCATCGGCCCATAGATCAGCTGGTCTTTGGGGAACTTGAAGACGACGAGGTCGCCGTAATCGGGCTGGTCGGACTTTGCGCACATCCAGGCGATCATGTTGTTTTTGGACCGGGGCGTGAATGGCTGGATCAGCATGAACTCCTCGCCCTTATCGGTTCCGGGGGTCTTCATGATGACGTAGTAGGGCTCGACGGTCTGTCTATTTCCCTCGTATACCTCCGTCGGGATGTCCCATGCGTCCTCCCGGTTGTAGAAGACCTGAGGATCTCTCATGTGGTAGTTTCTGTAGATCCCGGCCTGGACCTTGAATAAGTCGACGGGGTACCTGAGGTGTGCCTGGAGCTCTTCGGGCATCGAGTCGATGGGTTGGAAGAGGTCCGGGAAGATCGACTCGTAGGCCCGGACGAGCGGCTCCTCCTCGACGACGTAGTACCGGACGGTTCCGTTGTAGGCGTCGATCACGACCTTGACCGAGTTTCTGATGTAGTTGAACCCTCCCGAGGGCTCGGAGTATGGGTAGCGGTCGGTGAGGGTGTAGGCGTCCACGATCCAGTAGAGCCCACCATCTGCAAAGACGATGTAGGGGTCCTGGTCGTAGGCGAGGAAGGGTGCCAGGGTGTTGGCCCGCTCGATGACGTTTCTATAAATCATCGCCCTGCTGTCGGCCGTCACGTCGTCGCTGAGGAGGATCTTGAGGCTTGCGAGCCTGTATGTCATAAGAAGCCTCATCAGGGGATCTAGCTCGATGCCCCCCGTGCCGTTGTAGGTGGCGTAGACGTTCTCGTCCCCCAGGGGGTAGTCGAACTCCTCAAGGCCCGTATTCACGACGACGTAGTCCTTCCGGCCCTCTCCGTAGTAGATCTCAGGCCGTACCATCTCCCCCAAGGCCGAGTCTGGAGGGAGGTTCTTGACGTAGAACTCGGGAAGGCCCTCGAGGGTCACGACGTTGGCGGGGCTCATGCAGATCCCGTAGCCGTGGGTGTAGAAGAGGTGGATGTTCTGCCAGGTCTTGGCCTGGTCAGGAAGATCCTCCTGGGACAGCTCTCTTGCCGAGAGCATCACCTGCCTATTCTCGCCATCGATTGAGTAACGGTCCACGTCGACGTCGAAGAACTCGTAGTAGAGCCTGATCTCCTGAAGCTGCTTGTAGGTGCTGAGGAGGGGACGCCAGTCCCAGAGCCTGATGTTCTCCACGGTCCCACTGTTGGACCTGAGGTCCTCGCCGGTCAAGTTGTAGTCCACCAAGAAGGGGCGCTCGTCTGCCCGGTCCAGGCCGTAGGCGAGGAGGGTGTAGTTGATGTTGGTGGCGATGAAGGGCAATTCCATCACGATCTCGTTCGGGGCGACGCTGTACTGCTGGACCACGGCTGGGTATATCACCCCGAGCCCCGCGGTCGCGACGACGATGACGCCGATGATTAGGGGAACCCGGGCCGACCTCTTGCCCGCCGCGAAGGCGAAGAGGAGGAGGGCCACGAGGAGCGCGGCGCCAGCGTGGACGTAGAGGAAGGGGAGGCGGGCGTGGACGTCGGCGTAACCCGCGCCGTAGACGACCCCCGTCGCCGAGTAGAGAAGCTCGTACCGGTCCAGCAGGTACCGGAAAGAGAATAGGAGCGCAAGGATTCCAAAGAGAGCGCTCAAATGGGCCAGGGCCCTCCCGGGAATCGACTTCGCGATCTTGGCGTAATCTCTCACCTCCGGGCCGAAGATGAGCAGATCGGCCTGGAGGAACAGGTAGGCTCCGACGGTGATGGCCAGGTTGATCAGGATCGCGAAAAAGATCGCATACCAGAGTGCCCAAAGCAGCGGCAGGGTGAAGACGTAGAACCCGAGGTCCATCCCGAAGAGGGGGTCGTTCACCGTGAAGGTCTGGGCGTTAAGGGCCAATAGGACCCTCTCCCAGCCAAACTGCACGACAAGGCCAAAGAATATCGATACCAAAACCACGATCCAGGAGAGATATCGAGGCCTCTCACCGATCAACCTCAGGTTGGCCAGGCTCACCGCCCCGAAGGCGAGAGCCGACCCCAAGAAGAGGGCGATCCTCGCGGCGATCATCGTCTCGTAGACGCTGGAGTATCCAAGATACTGGAACCAGCGCCATTCCGTCAGCATATAAGCGATCTGACCTGAAAATATCAGAAGAAGTATCAGGGCCGCCACGAGCCCCCTTTCAAATCTCATAAAACACCCCGAAAATTACGAATTATTAAGCATTTCAGCCCTCTGGGCTCATCGCCTCGGAGGGACAGACCTCGATGCAACTGCAGCATTCAGTCCACTTGTCGGCGTCTATGAATGCGATCCCGTCGTCGCCCATGGCGATCGCCTCCTGAGAGCGCTCGTCGACGCAGGCTTCGCAGGTTATACATTCCCCTTTGTCTACCGCCGCCGCCATCGCGAACTCCTCCAAAGCTGCTGGAATCGTCAGGGTTACAAACCTGCGGGTCCCGATAAATAGCTTTCGTCAATCAGATACGCGTGCGGCAGGCCAAAATCGATCGACTGCGGAACAATCGGCTTGGAGCAATCGGCTCAATCGAAGAGAAGGGAATGAAGAGGCGGTGCCGATCGTCGCAGGAGACGAGAAGGTAACTCTGCAGCAACCTGCGAAAAATATTGAAAGAAATGAATTCACTCGAGGGTGATGGCCTCCGAGGGACATGCCTCGACGCAGGTGCCGCACTCGGTGCACTTGTCGGCGTCCACCACTGCTATTTCTTCTTCGTCCAAGGTGATTGCGTCTTCGGGGCACTCCTCGACACAGGTTCCGCAACTTACACACTCATCTCTGTTGACTACTGCCGGCATTACAAATTCCTCCAAAGTTGCCTAAGTTGGCAAATTTACAGTCCGGGATATACGATATATAACTTTCGTTAAGGGCTTCTGGGTAAAAAAAAGAATCGAAAATGTGCTCTCCGGGCGGGGAGAGCACAATCCTGGCCGATGGCGTTGGATCAGCTCAGGTCCGAGTACCTGTTCCTGTCCTTAAGCTCCTGCTTTTTGGCCTCGTTCCATCCGCTCACCGACTGAAGGTAGCCGGTCACCCTGGAGAGGTACTCCAGGTGGTCGGACTTGCACCGCGGACACTCCTCCTTCAGGCCTGGTGCAACGTGAAAGCAGCTGAGGCAGACGGTCATGTCTCTAGTGAAGGCGAAGTAGCCTATCTGGGTGCTTCTCGCGAGGTTCATGGCGAAGTCCATCAGCCCCTCGGGATCAGGGGCCGACTCCCCCAGGAAGATGTGGAATATGTTCCCACCGTCCACGATCGGGAAGAAGATGTGCTCGAGCTTCGCCCTCTCGAAGATCGAGACGTCCAGGGATGACGGCACGTGGGTCCCGTTGGTGTAGTAGACGGGAAGGTCCCGGGTAGTTTGGATCCTGGTCATGGCGGTCTCTAGATCGCCCTTGACGACTTTCATGGCGCAGTCTCTGAACTCCTCGTGAAGTAGGTCGGATACCGCGAATCTCTGGACCACCGTCTCCGCCGGGGTTCTGGCGAGGGCTATGGTCATGCCGTGGCGCTGGCTGAGATCTTTCGCGTAGATCTCCATCTCGGTCATCGCCCTAACCGCCAGCTTCCAGGCCTCTTTAGACTCGTGCATCTGAGATCCCGTGTGGAACTGGACCATCTCGTTCACACCGACGACGCCGATGGTGTAGACGAGCCCCTCCAGGTCCACGGCCACAGTCCCCTTCTTGCCGGTCTGGGGATCTTTCGGCCTCTGGGTTGCGAAGGGCATTCTGTGGTTCTTGACCACCTGGTTCATCCATTCGCGCTTGACCTTGAATATGTCGACGGCGGTGTCCATCAGCCCTCTGAGGTACTCGAAGAGGAGTTCGTCGTCGCCGCGGGCCAGGTAGGCGGCCCTCGGGCAGTTGAGGGAGACGACCTGCCACGATCCCATGGAGAAGTGCATGCCATCTTTGAAGTAGAGCTTATCATCGAAGTCTGCGTCGCTCTCGAAGGTCGCAGAGAACTGGTACGCACAGCATTGATAGCAGCTTATCCCCTTGCCAGCGCCCCTGTAGGCAGGAAGCTGGTTGTCGTAGTAAGGGGTGCCGAACTTGGAGGCGAGCTTGAAAGTGAGAAGGTAGAGATCCTTGTAGGTCGGAAGGTCCGGATGGGCAGCGTTGAACTCCTCGCCTTCGGTCATGAAGTCGGGCTCGATCGAGATCTCGGGCTTGGGGAAGTTGAAGGGCTTGCCCCAGTAGTCGCCTTCCAGCATAACCTCCATCAGCGCCTTGAAGCCGAGACGAACCTCCTTTTCGAACTCGCCGTAGGTCTTGAGGGGGGCCCCGACGCCGTCCCAGACCTTGCCCTTGTAGACGACTGGCTTGTCCTGCCAGAGCTTCGGGACTCCGGGGCTGAGCTGGACCGAGGAGAAGACGACCTGGCCGCCTCGAGCCACCATCATCTGGGTCATCTCGTAGACGAACATCTGCATCAGCTGGCAGATTCCATCGTAATCGAGCCCCTCGAGGTATGGTGCGAGGAAGGTGAGGAAGTTGTAGAACCCCTGGCCTCCGGCGAAGTTGGTCTGGGCCGAGGCGAGGGCCTTTACGGCGTGAAGCATCGCGACCTCCGGCTTCTTTGCGGGGCCTGCGACGCTCGCCTTGGTCCCCGAGCCGTCGGGCATGAGGCCATAGTAGAAGAAGTAGCGAAGGTCCCAGTCCTGGCAGAACGGGCGGGTGCCGAAGTACTCCAGGTCGTGGATGTGGAGGTCTCCCGCCAGGTGGTGGTCTGAGAGGTAGGGCGGGATGAGGAGTAGGTACTGCTCTTTTGAGATCTTGTCGGCCTTCTTCTTGTGGCTCGTCTCGGCGTTCTCCTGGAGGTTCGCGTTCTCGTGGGCCTCAAAGCCCGAGCCGACGTCGATGAGGTGGGCGTCGTAGACCGGGGTTCCGGCTCTCGTGCAGATGTTCCTCCACTCCAGGTGGTGTCTTTCAAGGAGGATCACGTTCACGATCTCCCTCACCAGAGGGCCGGAGAGGAACTTGACGTCCATCCACCTGATCCGGCGCTCCACCTCCCGGGCGATCTCCCTTGCTTCCTCCTCGGAGATGCCGGGGATCCGATAGAACTGCTCTGAGAGCTTCGTCTCCCTGAGGAGCTGGTTCATCACGGCCTCCTTGTTCCACCTCATCAGGTGGCCGTCGGTGGTCCTGACCATCGGCATCTCCGATAGGGAGACACCTTCCAGCGTTATCTGCTGCGTTTTATGTCCGTTAACCCTCCGACTCAAAGACGAATCCCCCCGATGAAACAAGGGCAAAGCAAAAGGCGCGACAAACTTGTTATACCCCCATATAGTACGATCTTCAACCTGTCTAGCAAGGGCCCGAACATTATTAACACCTTCGGCTCATTTGGCCAAAATTATATCAGAAGTTCGTTCGGGATTCGAGATTCTTACCAGAGGGCAGTTCCTAACTCTTCCTTCTATTTAAAGGTGCGGAAAAAGACCGAAGATACGGGGCTATGACCCCTATAAACGCCGAATTCAGGGCAGATCAAGCCCCGCGAAGTTCTATCGTCAGCCCATTGGAAGATAGCCGATCTTTCCATCCATCGCGAATGAGATAGCATAAATCTTTCCCGATTTTTAGGTATAATAATGAGACAACGAACCTCAGGA
>CAZNGI010000142.1:0-5790 GCA_964572505.1 uncultured Methanotrichaceae archaeon
GGCTCGGGGTTTCCGACCCCCGGAGCGTAAGCGGGATCGATGCTGTCGAAGTCGATGGAGAGATAGATCTCGTCGCACCCGACCTCTTTCAGGGCGTCTTTCAGGACCGCCTCAATGCCCCTCTCTCGCACCTCGTCGCTGGAGTGGTAATGGACGCCGTGCTCCTCGGCGTAGATGTACTCCTTCATGTCGCCGCTCCTGATCCCGATAGAGGCGTAGCCCGCGACCCCCTCAGTTTCGAGGATGTGGCGGCTGGCGCAGGCGTGGCTAAGCCTCGTCCCGCCGTACTCCTCTCTCAAGTCGAGGTGAGCGTCCAGGACGATGACGCCGATCTCGCCGTGCCGCCGGGCCACCTCGGCGACGATCGGCGGGGCGATGGAGTGCTCCCCGCCGATGAATATCGGCGTTGCCTTTTCAGGTATGAAAGCGAAGCTGTCTCGAATCGTCTCCCTGGCGTAGGCGGGGTCAGCCCCCAGGTCCAGGTTTCCGAGATCGGCGACACTTATATCTCCAAAATCTATGCCGTGCCGATGAACGTAAGTCTCGAAGTTGTAAGACGCCCGCCTGACGGCGTCCGGCCCCTCCCGGGTTCCGGACCGAAAGGAGGTAGTGGCATCGAAGGGAGCCCCCACGATCACGAACTCCGCCTCATCCGGATCAGCGTTGGCGTCCGCAAAATTGGATATATTGAACATCCGAGTTAACGCATGTCCATCTTGGTCTTGCCCATGACGAGCAAGTAGGAGATTTCCTTCCCCTCTTCGAGCTTTGCACGATCGTCCTCGGTGATGGGAACGTCTATGGTGCCGTAGTCACTCAAGTCCATCAGCTGGGCCGAATCCTTTCCTATCGTCAGAACCTGCCCCGACTTTCTCTCCACGACCGGAACGTAAACCTTGGTCGTGACCGGCTGAACGATGGACCTCTTCTGACCGTCGAAGATCCCGACCGCATCAATCCTCGCCTTGGCAGCACCGTGCTTTCCCGGCTTGGACTTGGCTATGCTCTTGATGACGCACGGCTCGCCGTCGATGATCACGTACCTTCCCTCTTTCAGCTCCCTGGTCTCCACCTGCTCTTTCATCTCGTCACCTTCCGGACGAATAACGTAGCTCCTATTTAAAGAATTTCTCTCATCCTCTTCAGGGCTGTTTTTATATCGTCCATGGAAGCGGCATAAGATATCCTGATGTGCTCTTTGCCCATAGATCCGAAGGCAGATCCCGGAACCGTCACGACCCCGCCCTTGATCAGCCTTGCAGCAACATTATTTCCGTCCCCCACCTTCGGGAAGGCGTAGAAGGCGCCCTCGGGCTTTGCAATATCGACCCCCATCGACTGCAAGCCCTCGACGAGAACGTCCCTCCTCTTCAGAAACTCGCCCTTCATCTCCCGGACGCAGTCCTGGGGACCGCTGACGGCAGCCAGGGCCGCCCTCTGGGAGACGGAGGAGGCGCAGGCCTGGACGTACTGGTGGACCTTGAGCATGTTTTCGAGAGCCTCGCCCCTAGCCGCCAGGTAGCCGAGCCTCCAGCCGGTCATGGCGTAGGTCTTGGAGACGGCGTTGATGGTGATGACGTTGTCGGAGTATAGGGCTGGGCTGACATGCTCCCCCTCGTAGATGAAGTGCTCGTAGACCTCGTCGGATATGAGGGCGAAGCCGTGGTCCTCGGCCAGCTCCGCCAGGGCCCGAAGCTCCTCTCTCGTCTGAACCGATCCCGTGGGGTTGTTGGGGGAGTTGACGACGAGGGCCCTCGTCCTCGATGTAACCTTCTCGGCGACGGCCTCGGCGGTGAGGTGGAACCTCTCGTCCATGGGAACGGCGACGGGCCGTCCGTGGGTCACCCTGGCGAGGGCTGCGTAGGAGACGAAGCCAGGGTCGCCCATCAGGACCTCGTCGTCCTTCTCGACGACGGCGGCGATGGCGAGAAAGAGCGCTTCGCTTGCACCGCTGGTGACCATGATCTCGCCCGGCGCGTAATCGAGGCCGTTCTCCCGCCTGAACTTCTCGGATAGAGCGTTCCTCAATTCGGCGGTGCCCAGGTTCATGGTGTAGCCTGTGAACCCCTCCTCGATCGCCTCGATCGCCGCCCTTTTGATGTGGTCTGGGGTGTCGAAGTCGGGCTGGCCGAGGCCGAGGTTTATGGAGCCTGGACCCGCCCCCTCAAAGCTCTTTCTTATCCCGGAGATGTCGATCTCCTCGACGTGGCTTGCAAACTTCATAGTCAGGTCCTCCTTTTCCGCTCCTTTGGAAGGGGGAGATAAAATAGTTAAGCCCGAGACCGGCGTGGACCTTGAGGCGAGAAGAGGCACCTCAAAGACGCGCCGGGATTATGCCGGATCGATATATTTAAAAAGTTTGAGAGTATAAAATTCCTCAGAGGTGATAAGAAGTGAAGATAAGCGCACGAAACGTCCTTCGGGGCAGAGTCAAGTCGGTGAGCGTTGGCATGATAAGCGCGGAGGTGGTGGTGGAGCTATCCGGCGGGGACGAGATCGTCTCCGTGATCACGAAGAGGTCCGCCGAGGAATTGGAACTGAAAGAGGGCAAAGAGGTCTCGGTGGTGATCAAGGCGACAAACGTCATGATAGCTCAGGACTGAGGCCTTAAGGCCGCTTTTTTCGCCGCTCCATCGAATCGATGGCGATGAGAAAGCCGATGGCCCTCTCGGTCAGGGGATACCTTCCGACCAGCTCCTTGAACCTTTTGTTGTGGCTCGGCTCCACCAGGTGCGCCAGCTCGTGGAGGACGACGTAGTCCTCGACCCACTGGGGCGTCTCTCTCATTCGGGAGCTGATCCTGATCGTCTCGTCCTCGATGGTACAGCTCCCAAACCTTTTCATCTGCCGCTCCGAATAGCCTATCGCCTTCCAGCTCAGGGTGCCACCGAAGTACTTTTGGTTCAGGTGCTCGGCCCTCTTCTCCAGGTGGCCGTCGTTTCTCGGCCCCATCCTCTGCTCCATCCTGGCCTTGAGGCTTGATACGTGCTCGGCCAGCTCCCGGTCCGAGAGGGCCGCTGGCGCCATCACCACAAGATTGCCGTCCACCATCCGGGCCTGGACGGTCTTCTTCCGCCGGGCCGACCTCTTGACTATCACTTCCATCCCAACATCTCCACTTATCGGTCGATGTAATGATATGAATTTCTTTCGGAGGGAGGAGGTTCTGGTGAGGCGCGAGCAAAGCCTGTAAAGCTGACGCGAGAATATTATGCCGGAGGGCCGGATCTAGCATTCACCCTACCCGAAAGCAGCTCCGATCCAGGAGCCGACAAGATCGGTGGCGATTACCACCACCATCAGGATTATCAGGTGCTCTGCGACAACCTTCCAGGGATTCCTCTCCTGCCCTCTCGCAAGAAAGAAGCTCAGGATACCCAGAACTAGAAAACCCCATATTAAGCTCGCCAATATCGCCTTTGAGAGATCGAAGAGGAGGACCGGCACAATGAAGGTCATGGCCACCAGGAACTTGGACACGAAGGTGAAGACCGTCGACTCCCAGACCTCCCGCGTCGAATGAGCGTTCTCGGACTCCTCGGATATGTGTATGCCCAAAGCGTCAGAGAAGGCGTCGGCCACGGCTATCGTCAGTATCCCGCCGATCACCGCAAGCTTCGAACCCGTGCCGGAGTTGAGGCCCACCATCAACCCTAGGGTGGTGATGATCCCCGACGTCAGCCCGAAACAGAACCCGGTCCTCAACGATTCCTTCATAGCCATCATCGAACCCTTCAGATTCGGAGAATAATTATAGCTGTCGAAAGGACCCGAGTTCTGAAAGCAAATTAATGCTTTTTTTCCATCGGGGCGACGGTTGAATTTCTCCGTAAAAGATTAAGCTTGATATTCTGCCGAACCTCGATGAAGACGGAATTCTCGTTCTGGCCATCTTTCGATATAAATTTCATACTTCTTCATGGACATCTCTTCAGGTAATCGAGCCCGACCACCCGATTAAACCATAACCACTCTTTGTCACTTTTCCAATCCTAAGACCAAAATTTACTTCTACGATTAAATAAGAACACAACTTCCTGTTGGCATTGAGGCCCATAAATACGAGGTAGATGAAAATGAAGAACTACATGATGTTGACCACCCTCACCGACCAGGGGAGAAAGACGGTGAAGGACCACCCAGAGAGGATAGAGCAGGTGAACAAAGCGGTTGAAAGCTGGGGTGCGAAGATCCTCGGCCAGTACGCCCTTTTTGGGCCCTACGACTTCCTGACCCTACACCAGGCAGAAGACGACATGAGCATCCTCAAGATCGCAACAGAGCTTGGCGCAAGAGGCACCCTTAAGACCATGACCCTGCCAGCCATCCCCATAGATGAGTTCATCAAGGGACTGTTGGAGTGATCTCTCGAAAATCGAAGCTCTCCAGAGCGAGAAGGTTGAACAGACAAAACGGACTTGTTGGCGTATGCGGCGCTTTCTGTCGCATATGCCCGACTTTCGAAATAAGACGACAACTTCAGGATTCTATGATCACCTCGGCGACGTCTCTGCAGGCGTTCGCCACATGGGCAACCCCTGAGACCTTGGTGGCCTCCTCGGTGAAGGCCATAAAGTCCTTTCTGGAAATTGATGCGAGGCTGTAGTTCCTGCTTTTGGCCATTTGCTGCTACGAGCCGATCTTGAACTTCTGGCCGTAGGTGTAAGATATCCATCGCGCCCAGTAGGATATTATCGACGTCCGTTCCAACTTCTCGGCGAGCTTTTCGCAGGCGACGAAGAGCTCCTTGGCGCGGGTCCCGTACTTGGAGACGGCCTTTAGAAGCTCTCCATGGTCACAAACCTGAGATGGGAACTTCCAGTGCGCACCGCGCCCTGTCAATCAAGGCCGGCAAAATCGGGGTCGTGGTCGCAACCGCGGCCAAGTTGCTGGTGGTGACGAAGGCGCTTTACGGCATCAACATCCTATGCCAGGGCCATGCCCGGCCCGGTGAGCTATGCGATCTCAGACCAGAGTTGCCCAGGCCAGGGAGAATGAAAGAAAAGAGCTGAACTTCATCATCTCGACGTTAAGAGAGTTCATCTCAAGTTCCAGACATATATGTTGGACTCTTAATGTTTCATACTATTTATGAAAATATCTCAAACAGATACATATCATTTAGCGCCCATACAACGCTTCAGTGGTGAAGCGATATGCAAGTTTTAGAGCAGAGACCTTTTGGGGGAAGATCCGAAATTGAAGAAGTCTTCGGCGTCGTTTCGAGGATCATCTTCGGTCCCAACTTCGACTGGGAGATCTCGGACTCGACCGATGAGAGACTGGTGATGAAGATCACCGGATGTCCTCTGTTGAAGGAGGCGAAAGGGAAGGGACGAGAGCCTGAAGAGCTATCCAAAGCGTGTCAAGCCTGCTGCAGATCTGCCGTTGAAAACCTCAACCCGAAGTACACCCAGAGGTACACCAAGAGTATGTGCTCTGGTGACCTTTACTGTGAAAACGTCATCGCTCTCAGGGAATAGACTTTGAATCTGCCTTCGTACATTTATTTTTCCAGAATCGGTCGATTCGGCCGTGTTGGACATGACGAATATCCAGCCGCCTGCGAAATTCCCGGTCCGAGGGGCCGAAACCGTATGAATTAATATAAACATATTGATATATACATTTGGCAGGTCGAGCACCGACGACACCACACATCTTCGCACCAGAGCCCAACCGCCCCGATCAAAAAGACGAGTCAGAAACTCATTTAAGAGAATTTCGAAAAACCCAATCTATGGTAAAGTATATATACTATTAATACTATATTTTAGGTTATGAGGACCC
>CAZNGI010000143.1:0-5760 GCA_964572505.1 uncultured Methanotrichaceae archaeon
TTGGGGCTCAATCTAGCGCTTAGTCCAAATGCATTCTGCAGTGGTGAAAAATACGTATCAAAAGTTAGTGATTGGCGCGAGACCAATTCCTACTGAAGTTAGTGTTATCGATTTGAGTTAAATACGGCAACTCACTCTGGAACAAGCTGTAATATATTCATTTTAAGATCAAACTGCGCGCGGCCACCCCGCCCTAAAGGGCGGGGTATGCTTCGGGCCGCGCGCCCAGTTAGCGGGAACTCAGAAATCGTCGAGCTTGGTTATTCGAATCCCATTGGTCAGAACCATTGAAGCCTTGCTTTAGGAGCGAAAGAATTTGCCGCTTGACCGTAGATTTGCCCCCACGAAAAATGGGCGAGGGTTCACTTCATCCCCGACCTGAAGGTCGGGGTATTCGTGACCCTCTGCGCACCCGATGTAAGAAGATGTTGCTCTCGCCAGAGGACTTTGAGCGCTGGGACGACTTCATGGAATGGAAGGCTTATTCAGAAAGCGTCAAAGAGCTTCAAGCCCGCATCAAGATTATCGAGGATGCTGAAGATATTTGAGCCTTCCCGAAGGAGTTCACCCTGAGAGCGTTTCCATCTTTCCATCGATTTTGAGCTTTCAGCCAGAAATAACAATCAAACGCGGTTGCCAGTCCGAACCCAGATCGAATAATTGGACAAAAATAGGAGACTTCGACCGCCGCGCTCCTACTCCATCCTCCGTCCCCAGTTCGTCTTCACCATCATCGCCATCCGAGGGTTGTTGAACTGCTTGTAGATGGCGAGATCCTTGGGGTAGCCGATGAACGGGTCGATCGTCCCCTGCTCCATGTTGGCGACCCAGACCTTGATCTCGGCCAGATCTGCCTCTTTCCCCTTCTCCTGGAAGAAAGCGATGAAGGGTCCTGGGCTTTCGGCGTGGGGCACGATGACGACGGAGCCCTCCATCCCCTCCACCAGCTCCACATCCTGGATCGAGGAGAAGATCCTAAAGTCCAGCCTCTGGTCCTCGGGTCCCGCAAAGGTCAGCTTTCCCGAGGACTCGTCTGCGAGGCGGTATTCGGCCCCCTCCATGAACTCCACCAGGAGGTCTTTGAGGTTAAGCATGACCAGCTCCTCGATCTCCCTTCCTGAGTCCTGAAGGTTCTTGTAGGCCCTTGCAAAGTCAGGGTCTGTGTAGTTTCCGGTGTGGACGAAGTGGAACATCCGGTCGTTGATGTTCATCACGCTGTCGAGCTTTGGAAGGTTCGTGAAGATCTGCTCGCCGCTCAAGAGGTTGAAGAATATGCCTGAGGCGACGTGCTTTTTTCCGAGGATCTTATTTAGCTCCTCTTTCTCTTCCGGGTCGAGGTCGGCTTTCCTGACGCACTCGTAAACCCGCTGGAGAAGCTCGTACCTAGCTATGATCTCCTTTTCGGCGAGGATGTCAGAGAGGCAGCTTCCCATAAACTCGATCTTCTTCTCGGTCATTTTCTCGGCACCTCCGAGGCTTCGCGCTTCATTCTTCACGCCTCATTCTTCATTCTTCAGTCGCCCTTGGCGGCGCTGGAGAGTTCTTCGGCCCCCAGCTCCGCCCTCAGCTCTCCCATGGTGGCGCTCCTCTCAGCGAAGGCGTTGTGCTGGTGGATGCTCTCCTCGTTGATCTGCTTCAGGACGATCACGGCATCGTCGGGAAGGTCCTTGAAGGACTCGACCACCTTCTGGGCCATCGTCCTCACACAGTCCTCCACGAACTTGGGGTTGTTGTGAGCCCTCAGGACCACAAGGGCCTCGTCGGGCCGCTTGAGAAGGCCGAAGACCCTGGAGCTCATCGACCCCTCTATGATCTTGATGATCTCGTCGAGGGATACGCAGCGGCGGTCGCATACCTGGATCGAGATCATGCCACGGCCCCTCTGGTTGTGGGTGGCCACGGGAAGCTTTGCAGCGAACTCGAAGGCCTCCTCGGGGCCGAGGCCCAGGGTCTGAAGCTCTTTTCTCACCTGGTCCCTCATGATCTCCTGGGCGCAGGGACAGGCGGTCATCCCCACCACCTCGGCCCCCACCAATTTTTTCACGTGGCCAGCCCTGGCCACCGCTTCGGCGAAGATGTCGACCACCTCCTGGCCCGCGGTCTTGGTGACGGGCGAGCTTCTCTCGACGATGTACTCGCTTTTCATCTTCACCTCGGCCCGGGTGGCGTACTCGTGCTTGGATAAAACTCGGCGGGCGATCTCACCGCAGAGCTCCTCGATCACGTAGACCGGCTCGTTTACGGCCTCTTCCAGCACCTCGTCTATCACCTCGAAGTTTCTGGAGAGGTTTGCTCCCTTCCGATCGGAGGGCAAATCGACGAATACCTCGAAGTTGGAGATGAGGACTATCGGCCGCTCCTCATCCCCGCGGAGGACCTTCACCAGCTTCTTGACCTCCGTGAGGCCGACTCGGGTGAGGTTTATGGGGTACTCGGGTTGACAGGCCTGAACGTCTGGCAGCGTCTCCAAAGGTCATCACCTGCAAAGCTCGTCTTCAGATTCCAACTCGTCGGAGAGAGCGATGAGCTCTTCCACCTCCGCCAGAAGAGTTTCCAGGGTCTCTGATATCTGGCGGTCCCGCTCCTCCAAAGTCTGGAAAAAGGTCTCCAGCTCGGCAGAGAGCTGCTCATCGTCCAGATCAAGAAGGTCGCCGCTCTTCAGCACTCTCTCGATCTTGTCCAAATCCAGCATGGACAGATCTCAGAGTTCAAATTCTATTTCAGGCTTTGCCCGAAATCAGACAATCCCTCTCAGGGCTCGGGATTCAGGGTTGCGAAATAGGGTTGCAGACGTCGGTCGTCCGGAATCATGCCTTCCGTGTCAGGCGGGCGGATCGTGCCGTTCTGGAGTCAGCTATATTTATCAATAGGGCCATCTTCTATTCCAGCGGGAGGTGAGAAGCGTGATCAAGAAATGTCCAGAACACGGGTTTTTCCGGGGAGAGTGCTGCGAATGCGGCAACGCCGGTCAGGTCGTCCTCGAAGAGGAGAGAAGCGAAAGGCTCGGCAGGCTGGTGGCGGGCGCCCTCAGACACTTCCCAGACGACCTGGGCCTGGACATGAGCCCGAGAGGCTGGGTGGCCCTCGATGCGCTCTCCGAGGTGATCGGGACCAGGTACCGCTGGGCCAACAAGCGGCTGGTGATCGCCCTCGTCCAGTCAGACCCCAAGGAGAGGTACGAGATCAGGGAGGGGAAGATCAGGGCGAAGTACGGCCATTCGGTGGACGTGAACCTGGACTACCCCTTAAACGAGCTTTCCGCCCTCTACTACGGGGCGAACGAGGAGGAGGCCGACAGGATCATGGAGGTGGGGCTAAAGTCGGCGACCCAGCGTTACGTCCACCTCTCCACGACCCCGGAGAAGGCATGGTACGTCAGCACCTTCAGGACTAACAGCCCCCGGGTGATCGGGGTGGATGCTGAGGCAGCCCAGAGGGCCGGGGTGAAGATGATGACCGTGAGCGACGACATCGTGATCTCGGAGAACGTGCCTCCGGAGTACCTCAGCTCTGTCCATCTCGCCCATCCGGATCGGGAAGATTGATCATCTTCCAAACCTTCTTTCTCTTCTCTGGTAGTCCCTGACGGCCCTGAGAAAGTCGACCTTTTCTAAGCGGCTCCAACTCCGGTCGATGAAGTAAAGCTCGGAGTAGGCCGACTGCCAGATCATGAAGTCGCTCAGCTCTTTTCCCCCCAGCCTTATCATGAGGTCCGGCCGCTGTTTGAGCTGAAGCCTCGCCTCGATGGCAGCCTCGTCGATCTCCTCGGGGTCGATGAGTCCGGATCGAACGTCTTCCAGAACAGACCTGATCGCCTCGGTCACCTCCGCCTTTCCACCGCGGCCGATGGAGATGACCAGGTCCAGAGGACCTCCCTTCCCGAAGGCGATCTCCTCATCTTCGAAAAGAAGGCTTCCATTTGCTGGAAGGTCCGATAGCTCTTTTGCTATATCCTCGACCTCCTCGACCGATTCGGGCCCGACCCGCTCAGAAAAGAGCGTCGTCTCGCGGATTCCCAGAGAGACGCACCAGTCCGCCATTTCGGCGACCTTTCGCCACCAACGGTGGTCGAGGTCCTCGGCGGAGATGACCACGGCTATGCAGGATGGAACCTCACCCCACCTGATCTCCATCTCCAGCAGTTTTTCGCGCGCGCGGTTGAGCATCTGGGCACCCGGAGAGCTTCTCGGTGAGAAAGTATTTTTGCGATCGTGTTCATCAGTGGTCCGTGAAGAAAGAGGCTATGGCCAGGATATGCGTAGGTTTGACGGTGTTGCTCTTTCCTTACGCCGGGGTTTACACCGTCCTTGCCCTTGCGGCCCTCTTCCTCCTTGAGCGAAAAATCCGGATCCTCTCCGCCTCCCTCGCCTTTCTCCTCCTCTTAAGCTTCGGCCTGAAATCTACAAACCTGGAGCTTCCCCTTTACCTGGTGGCCGTATCATTCGTCGCCCCCACCTTCGGGGCCCTAGCCTCCGAGAGGTTTCAGGATCTGAGAAAGAGCCTCGCCTACCTGGCGACGACGACGATCCTGGGGTACCTGGCCATTCTCTGGACCGCAACAACCGCCGCCGCCAGCCTTGAGCCCGAGAAGATCCTCTTTTTGGCGACCCTGGGGGGCTTGAGCGGCGCCTTCCTCCACACCGCCTCGACGGAGCGGGACTTTGCCGTCCCATTCGGGTCCTGCATGGTGATGTGGCTTTTCAGCTTTGATTATCCTCTTCCGGAACTTCAATACATGGCTGCCATATACGTCTTCGCCCTGGCTTTGGGCCTTGCCGCTTACAGGATGAAGGCCGCAGATGCCGAGGCGGTATTGAGCGAGGTTATAATCTGCCTTCTCGTCATCTTCTTTGCTAACATCTTCTGGTTTCTCCTCCTCCTATCTTTTTACCTGCTGGGAAGCGGCTTTACCAGGTACAAGTACGCGAGAAAGCAGAAGCTGAGGATCGCCCAGTCCCGAGGCGGCGTGAGGGGCTACAAGAACGTCTACAGCAACAGCCTCGTCCCCCTGGCGATGGCGGTCCTCTACGGGGTTTACGGCTCTGACCTATTCGCCTTCGCCTTCCTGGGGTCTGTCGCCACCGCCACCGGGGACACTCTGGCAAGCGAGATCGGCGAGACGGCAAGGTCGATCCCGAGGATGATCACAAGCCTCCGCCCAGTCGAGCCCGGCGTCGACGGCGGCGTCACCATCCTGGGCGAAGCCGCATCGGTCTTTGGGTCTCTCTTCACCGGCATCCTGGCGGTGGCGACGGGGATGGCGGGATACGAGGGGCTCGCCGCCGCGCTCCTGGGGGGCTTTCTCGGCACGAACTTCGACAGCCTCCTCGGCGCGACCTTTCAGTCGAGGGGCTACCTCAGCAACAACGGCGTCAACCTCTTTGCAACCCTCTTCGGGGCTCTGGTGGGCGCAGCGCTGTGGGTGGTGGTGGTGTGATCTTTGGGTCGGGGACTTTTTGGCGAGGTGCTAACGCCTCTATCCTGCGTGGATGAGGTTATTTTAAATTGCATGCCCCGCAGATTGCTGCGGGGTGCGCCGCCGCCAGTTTGACTGAGCATGTTCGTCACGTTCGAGCCCATGACGTTCCCCACGACGATCTCCGAGGAGCCCTTCATGACCGCCAAGATCGATGATACCAGCTCCGGGGTCGAGGTCCCCACGGAGACGATGGTGACCCCGATGATGAAGGGTGAGATCCCGAAGGCGATTCCGATCCTCTCGGCGGAGTCTGTGAAGTAATCCGAGGCCTTCACCAGGAC
>CAZNGI010000144.1:0-5722 GCA_964572505.1 uncultured Methanotrichaceae archaeon
ATAAAATCTTCTCTCAACAGGTGCCCTATTCGACGAGACGGCAAGCAGTAAGCAAGCCATCGATCCTAAATCAATCAAAAACTCAGCCTCTTCCGACACCGTCTTATCGCCCGACGACCATCCCGCCCCGATGAACCCCGATAGGATCGAGGAGATCGTTGCCTTCCACCGTGCCCAGAAAGAGAAGATCGAAGCGCGCCTCGCCGACTTCAGGCAGATCTGGGATGTCGGCTCGGACCGCGATTTATTCGCGGAGCTCGCCTTCTGCATCCTCACCCCCCAGTCTCGGGCGAGGACCTGCTGGCCAGCCGTCGAGAGGCTCCGGAGCTGCGATCTCCTCTTCGTCGGGACCGCGGACGAGATTCTCGATGAGCTGAAGAACGTCCGGTTCAAGGAGAGGAAGGCAAGCTACATCGTCTCGGCCCGGGAGCAGTTCACAAAGGACGGCCGGCTCTCGATCCGATCCATCCTCGGGGGGTTCTCCGACGCCTTCGCCCTCCGGGAGTGGCTCGTGGAGAACGTCATGGGCCTCGGTTACAAGGAGGCGGGCCACTTCTTGCGGAACGTCGGCCTCGGCGAGGATCTCGCCATCCTCGACCGTCACATCCTCAAAAACCTGGTCCTTATGGGCGTCATCGATGAGATCCCAAAGTCCCTCACCAAAAAGAGGTACCTGGAGATCGAGCGGAGGATGATCGCCTTCTCGGAAAAGGCGGGGATTCCCATGGGCCACCTGGACATGGTCCTCTGGTCGAAGGAGACCGGCGAGATCTTCAAATAAAATCAGCAAGTTTTGCGTTCCCTCTCCCCCTCTCCGTCTCAAGCCCCGCTGACCTGATCGACCGTTTGGATATGCGCCCTCCGAAGGGCCTATCACCATTTTTGCGGGGCTGATCCCGGCTTCGATAGTAAACTTCCCAGATGGCGGCAGCATCGCCTTCGTCGGTTCTGATATCCAAATGCTGAGCAAGCTTTTCCAGAGAGCCCGTGATCCCCTCGCCCCTCGAACGGAGAAAACCGCCCTCGGAGCGGAGGGAGGCCCAGGACCTCGTCTCGTCTCCGAGGACGATTACGGTTCCCGGAAACCTTTTCGCGAAAAAGTCGGCGACCTCAAACCCGATCTCGTGTACTGGGCTCATCCGGCCGTAAAGCACCTTTCTTCCCAGGGGCGCGAGCCTCACAAACCCCCTCATCCGGTGTATCTCCCCCTGGACCGAGTACACCATCCTCCTTATGCGGACGATCTTCGGATCTGCCGAGGTCTCAATTTCCAGGGGCGTGAGCTTACTCGCGCCTTCGATCAGCCTGTCGTCGCAGTCCCTATGAGCCGCGAGAAGCTCCAGAAAGTCGTCGGGGGTTCTCAACCTATCCACCGGTCCAGGGTTGTGTTGCATTTGCCGTCGATCTTGAGGAAGGGCTCCGCGCGGCGCGTCACGACGCCCAGGGCCGCAAGATCTCTCATCCTCTCGATCCTATTCTTCTTTCTCAGGAGGGCGATCCTCCGGGCGCTCTTCGGGCCGATCCCCGGCACCCTTATCAATTCGTCAAAGGAGGCCGAGTTCGGGTCGATCGGCGAGTCGAAGAAGTTCAGGGCTATCGCCACCTTCGGATCTTCGTTTCGGAGAAAGCCGTCGTCGTCGAAGGCCGCTAGGATCTCCCCTCTTTCCAGCCTGTAGACCCGGCGGAGCCAGTCGACCTGGTAGAGGCGGTGCTCCCTCCAGCTCTGCACCTTCTCCCTATCCTGGAAGGCAGTGCCCGCTACCGGCGTGAAGGCTGAGAAGTAGACCCGCCTCAAGTTCATGACGTCGTACTCGAAGAGGAGGCGGTCGAAGATCTCCCGGTCGCTCTCCTCTGCGGCCCCCACCACCATCTGGGTGGTCTGGCCCGCGGGAAGGTCCACCTTTCTCGATAGGTCCATCACGTACTTTTGCCTCGCGAGGACGTCCCTGACGTAATCTTTCGATGGGCAAAGCTCGCTCATCCTGGACTTTGACGGAGCTTCGAGGTTTATGCTGACCCTGTCCGCCAGCTCCATCGCCTCTCTCACGTGCTCTTTCGACGATCCGGGAAGAATCTTCAGGTGGACGTAACCCCGGAACCGATAAGAACTTCTCAGAAGCCTCACAGTCTCGATCATATCCTCCATGGTGGTGTTCTCGTCTTTGCCGATGCCGGAGCTCAAAAATAGCCCCTCGATCCGATTTGTTCTGTAGAGGCCGACGGTGATCTTCGCAAGCTCCCCGGGCGAGTAGGAGAAGGTCCTCGAACTCCTTTTGCAGCCTTTGGCGTTGGAGCAGTACCTGCACTCGTGAGGGCAGGCGTTGGTGTAGAGGGTCTTGAAGAGGCTGACGCACCTTCCGCTGCCGGTGAAGGAGTGGCATAGACCGCCTCTCAGGACATTGCTCAGCCCCTCGATTCCGTCGACCTTCCTCTTCATCGATGTAGATGAGCAGAGGTCGTACTTGGTCCCCCTCCCCAGGGCCTCGACCTTGACGGGGTCGATCTTTTGCCCCGAGGGCGGGCCCACTGAGTCGAACCTGCTCAGAGCGGCGAGACGCGCCATCTTCTCCAGGGTGGTCACGGTCTCAAAAACGCCGGTACCTAAAAATAGGGATTTTGGCTGTGCGGCGCGAAAGTATCCGGGCGATGAATGTCCTGACGAACTCGACTGCTGTCAAGCCTCTGAAAGTTTCAGGATCGTTTGTCGAAGATCTTATAATTTTTAACCGAATATGCGACGGCTTTTAAATCGCATACAAGCAAGAAAAATATACAATATTACTCATCCATTTCGCTCAAAATATAAACTTCATGAGAGGGGTTTTGGGGATTAAACTATATAATATAAATATTAATACATACTACAACCTTTAAACATTCTCAAGTCAACTAATCGAAGGAGATATATCCTGAAAAGGTACAAAATAATAGGATGTTTGATAGAAGGCGATAGCCATGACCGATAATAAAGAAACTTACACCTATCGTGCCGGAAAGAAGGTACTTCTCGAAAAAGAGCCAGACCAGTTCGTGGTCCGGGCGCTGCCAGAGACGCTGAGGGAGATGGGAATTGATGATGCAGAAAAGGTATCCTCGGCATCCTCCAGGGTCACCTCAAAGGCGGCAGACCTGGAGCCACTTATGAGCATGACAAGACATCTCGCCCCGACCCACCACGCATACCGCGTCGCTGAGACCGGGGAAGAGTTTCTGATCACAGACCGGGTTTTCGTCACCTTCCGGGAGGCTATGCCCCCAGGCGAGGTGGACGCCTTTGCCGGGAAGTACGGGCTTATCAGGCTCAAGTCCTACACCGACCGGGACTACCTATTCCAGCTCACTGAGGGGACCGGGATGAACCCGGTCAAGCTGGTGGTGAGGCTGATGGAACAAGAGCCGATCGTCGAGACCGCGGACCACGACCTCAACCGGCGGATGAGCACCTACGAGTTCACCCTCCCGACGGACCCCGCCTATTCGAGCCAGTGGCATCTTCACACCAGGTTCAGCGACAGGAGCTTCGATCCCAGGTCGTCCTCGCGGTGCGAGGATGCCTGGCGGATCCTCGACCATTTCGGAAGCGGAAGCGTCGTCGTCGGGGTGACCGATGATGGGTGCAAGCTCGACCATGTGGATTTCGACTCTCCCGACAAGTTCGCTGGCTGGGGTTATTTCCGAGGGAGAAGGCTGATCAAAAACATCGATATCGACGCCGACCCGAAGGAGATGTACACCCCAGGCGAAAACCACGGGACCTCCTGCGCCGGGGTGATCGCTGCCGAGGCCGACTCGGCCCTGACGGTGGGCGCGGCTCCAGGCTGCCGGCTTTTGCCCGTAAAGTGGGAGATTGACGATTATGGATATCTATTGATCAGCGACGACAAGATCTACACCGCTCTCGAATTCGTCGCCGACAAGGTGGACGTCCTCTCCAACTCCTGGGGGGCCAGCCCCACCATGGATTTTGTGCCCCTCGTCACCCGTAAGATCATCGATCTGGCTAAGACTGGCGGTCGTCGAGGCCGGGGAATTGTCTTCATCTGGGCGGCGGGAAATGAGAACTGTCCCGTCAACCACAACGCCTCGATGGAGGTACCCTGTACCGACGGATGTGAGGTCAGGCCCGACGGGTCTCTGGCCTGGATCGGCGTTGAGACCGCTCGAAGGTTCGAAAACGACCTCGTCGATATTCCAGGGCTTATGATCGTAGCGGCCGTCACGAGCCTGGCTCAGAGGAGCCACTACTCCAACTACGGCACCGGGGTCGCCATCTCCGCCCCGAGCAACAACGTGCACACTTACCGCAGGCAGATCGTAAAGGGTCTCGATATCACCACGACGACCGGCGAGTCGGTAACCGAAGAATTTGGCGGAACTTCCAGCGCAGCACCCCTGGTGGCGGGCGTCGCCGCCCTGGTGATCTCCGCGAACCCCGATCTCTCGGCTCTGGAGGTGGTATCGATCCTGAAGCAGACCGCCTCAAAGGACCTCGACTTCGAGGGGTATCCACGCACTCAATCTGCCACTTTCGATCCCGACACGAGCTGGGACGTTTCGCCTATACCTCCCTTCGACCGCGGCGAGTTCGCAGACGTCGGGGACCCGGATGGAACCTGGAGCCCTTGGTTTGGCCACGGGCGGGTCGACGCGGCGAAGGCGGTGGCCGAGGCCCTGAGGCGTCGGGGAGAGGCGGGCCAGAAGGCCTTCAAGCGAGTTTCAAGCCCCAACATGAAAATTCCCGACAACGATATCGAGGGCGTTCGGGATTCGGTGACCTTCTCTGAGGCCGCTAACCTCTCATCGGTCAAGGTCTCCATCGACCTATCTCACACCTTCATCGGCGACCTCCGCCTGACCCTCATCGCGCCTTCAGGAAAGTTCGTTGTGATCCACGATCGGAACGGCGGCGGGTCAAACGACATCAGGCAGACCTTCGACTTGAAATCGACGCCCAGCCTCGGATCTCTTTTCGGGCAGTTCATCCAGGGAGACTGGACTCTTCTCGTCCAGGACCTCGCGTCCAGGGATTTGGGTCAGCTGAACCGCTGGGAGTTGGAGGTCGAGGGGCAGACAAACGGTGTTGTGAACCTCGAGGACGCGCCTGCGGCCACCATCCCCGACAACGATCCCACCGGGATCGTTGCGACGATCAGCACGACGCAGCCGGGGAAGGTGAGGGACGTGGAAGTTTTTGTCGACATCACCCACACCTTCATCGGCGACCTCGAGGTGACCCTCATCTCGCCGACGGGAACGACCGTTCCCCTTCACCAGCGGGCTGGCATGGCCGCCGACAACATAATCAGGAGCTACACGCCGGCGACGACGCCGGATCTCTTGACGCTCCGGGGCCAGCAGATCCAAGGCGCATGGAGGCTGAAGGTCGCAGACCTTGCGAGGTCAGACGTCGGCAAGCTCAACCGGTGGGGGCTGAAGATAGCCAAGGAGTCGTAGTCAGGATTCGGTTTTACTCCTATGCATCTGAAAAGCAAAACCTTTTTGGACGTCGCCCGTAATTGAAGCTATTAAAGATGATATACCTCTACTACTCGGATCGTTTCTCCGAATACGACTTCGGCCCCCACCATCCTCTGAGGCCGGTCCGCTTGATGCTCGCCTACAGGCTGATGGAGGACTACGGCCTCCTCGACGGTGACGACGTCCAGGTCGTCGAGCCGCCTCTGGCAAGCGAAGAGGATCTTCTCTCGGTCCACACCCCCGA
>CAZNGI010000145.1:0-5685 GCA_964572505.1 uncultured Methanotrichaceae archaeon
CCGGCCACTCTGGCGTAATTGTAACCGCCATACTCGAGGGCGTTATGTGCCTCAGTCCTCTTAATTCGCCTGAGCCTGGCCGGAGAGCAGGGATAAGAGTCGGCATATTTTTTAGCAAATTGTTTCTCATTAAGATAGATATCCCGGCGGATGGCTTCTCTCAGGGAGTCTATATCGACTTTAGAGAGCTGTTTCACGTGCTGGAGGCCCCGCTCGCCGAAGTATTCATCGGCAAGCTGGCGCTTATCCTTCAGCTTCATCGAGGCCCCTAGGGCGTGGGCGCTCCTCTGGCCCCCACGCTCAAAGGTCTTCTCACCCCATCGGCTCCAGAAGGTCCCCCATACCCGGGCGTTCTTCTTCTGGGAGGCCTTCGCCAGGGCTTCCCAGTTGATTAGGTCCAGGTTGAAGCCCGCCCGGAGCTCCGGAGCTGCATCAAAATAGCCGGCCATGATCAGGGCCTTCGTGGCCGTCCCGGCCCACCCTTTTAAGAACCGGAGCATCTCGGTAGTTGCCTCGGCATAATTCATTTTCTGGGCCTCAGGGAGAGGATCGTCTCGATTAGCTCATCTATCCGCTCGAGGAGGTCGGCCCACTGGGCGATCTCATAATTACGCTGTCTATCGTCCATGCAGGGCCTCAGAAAAAGACGTTCCTCATCACGTCCGAAGTGATAATCGGTGGCGAGTCGTCGACGGCCTTCACTTCGTATTCTGTCCCTCCAAATGTGATTAGGTCGCCCAACCCCACAGCCTCAGAGATGAGGGCCTGGGCCTCAGAGAGAACCTCGTCACCGGATGCGTTCTTAATGAGCTTCTGATGCCTGCTGAAAATCAGATCTATGTCTACAGGCGTGGCGTACTCGGGATAGCCGTAACCATCGATCCCTGTGATCGCCGCCCAGGTCCCGGATTGGCCCGCCGCCTCCTGGTAGATCGAGAGGAGGCTCATCTTACCCGCGCTCCCTTCGCCAGGTAGGGCTCCAAGAGCCTGTAAGCAGTCCAGGACCTCAGAGGAGTACTGAGGATCCCGCCGCCTTTCAGCTCGGCGCCGTAAGCCTCGGAGAGCTTCCCACCGATGTTGAAACTCTTTACCCCACCCTCCTGGAGCTTCCGGCGGCTATCGTTGGTCGTGTCTAGCCGGGCCAGGGTCTCCTCGCATACCGCATCTTTGATAGGCCCGGGGATCACGGCGACACCGTCGGCGTCTCTCTCCGCCACCCAACCTCGGCGCGTCTTGATCAGTCTCGGCCACTGGAGGGGCTGGGTTTCGATGTCATATTCATACTTTTTACCGGTAAAAGGGAGAGAATCGATAAGCCCCGAGACGAATACCAAAAGAGCCTCCTGCTCGTCCCCGGTCAAGGCATCCCAGGCAGCGGCATCGGGGCGATCAGCTACGTAAGCATCCATCTCATCGCTCGTTACATATTCGGCCATGAAAATACACCTCCCAGGGGTTAGTGACGGGCCGCCCCCCACTCAGAAACGGCCCCACTATCTCATCGTGATATTTTCAAGGCAGTGCGTAGGCCTCAATCGTGCCGGCGATGTTCGTCCCGGTCGTGTCGGTTATGTCGAGGTGGATCGTTCCGTCTGCCTGGAGGTACCGGGCCGTTTCGATGGGGCCTATGCAGAACTCATCGTTGGCGACTACGTCGTCGCCTCTCACAAGGTCGCCAAGCCCTCGCCTAAAGGCAGGGTGAGCGGTTCCGGCCTTGAGGGTCACAGCTCCACCCGTGCCCGTCCCCGCCGAGATGTGGACGAGGATAAGCAGCCTCTTGAAATTGGCACCCTCGGCGATCACGTGATGGTTTCCCTTATCGATCGTGTCTGGCGTCTCTCTGTCAGCCCATGCCCCGGCCAGCTCGTTAACGGTAATTTCAGATCTTACCATAATCTATCCCTCCTCAGCTCGGCGCACAGGTCAAGCATACAAGGCACGCCGGCTCGATAACCTTCGCACCGTAGCAATGCAGACCCCTGAGAGCATCCGCAAAGAACTTGTCAGGTCTGTAAGCCTCGACCTCGTTAACGCTGTCTGCGAACGTGGTCGCCCTCGCGACTCCGGCCAGGACCTTATAGTGGTCTCCGGTGGAGTTCGGCACGTTGTTGCTCTGGAGCACGTCGAAGCCGTAGATCCGGCCTATCTGGCCGTTCTTCATGACACCCTCAACGCCAGACCAGACCGGTGTGGTGATCGTGGTCTCTTGGAACATCACCTTAGTAACCCAGGGAGGCAGGACGATCCACCGGCCCTCATTAGGTACGTTGGCCTCGTCGAGCTTCTGTTTGACCTCGAGGATCTCTTCGGTTACGATATCGGTCGTCCCGTCGAAGATCTTATCGGTTCCATCCGCTCCCACCGCGTTACCAGCTCCCAGGACCATCTGGGCGACTATGATCTGATCGGCCACGTCTGCGAGCTGATAAGCTGCGTCTCTTGTGGCGGATTCCATCAGCTTAACGTTCATCTGCGCCTTATCCACGTCCTCGATCCTGAAGTTGAAATATTTCGCGGTATCGATAGCGAGCGTAGTACTGGCGTCGTCAAGCTCTTCAGGGTCAGAGAGCCCCGTGGCCTTGACGTAGTTCCCGATCGTTACCGGCCCGTGGGCGGTGATCCTCACCGTGTCGCCTTTGCCCTTGACGTCGCCTTCGTAGTCCCTGTTGATTACGCCAGCCTGGCCGTAAACCAGGGACTTCTGGAGACTCTGGAGAATTTGGGCAGCCCAAACCTCGCCTATGAAATTCGTTATAGCCATGTGATTTTTCACCTCACTTCAAAGAGCCCTCTCTCATCTGGCTCTTGATTTGGTCCATGTTTGCGATGATCTGTTGCGGACTCATGGCCTCCACAGCCTCACGGGTTAGGGGTTTCTTGGCCTCTCCCGGGGGGTTACCGGCGCCGCCCACAGGTTCACGTGGTCCGATCTCTTTCAGCAGCTTCTCGCCGTCTGCCTTCAGCTCCGCCTCGTTCGTCCCCTGGAGGCGTCCCGCCAGGGAGGGAGGAAGCTTCAGGGTGGTGGCGATCTTCGCTTTCAGAGTTTCCAGGTTAGCGGATTCGTTAGCGGCCAACTTCGCTTTCAGTTCCACGTTTTCTGCTTTAAGTGCGTCGTGGTCGGCGAACTTTTCCCGCTCTCTGGCTATTCTTTCCTGAACTATCCGGTCCACATCAGCCTGAGTAAATTTCTTTTCATCATCGCTCATGGGTTTAAGTCTCCGAGTTTGCGGCCTCGTTGCCTAAAAGTACAATTCGCGTCATAGTATAAATCTCTTTGTCCTCTGAAGTTTGGCTACTCGTCAGGTTGACCTTTATCCTCATTAGGATAAATTGAATACTGATTTTTCCCTTTTGGAAAAAGATAAGATCAGAGGAGGGCCCCGGCCTCGGCCTCCCCCTCCGCCTTGATCCTCGCCTCTTCGGCGTCGAGGTCCTCCTCGGAGCTGTCAGGGTCCAGCCGGGATAGGCTCCCTCTGATGGAAGTCGCCTTCGCGTTGTGCCTTGTGGCCTCCACCGTGGCCGCCTCTACCGGGTCAGCAGGAAGGGCGGATCGCCACTCAAGGGAGACGTTGGTGAGGGCCTGAGCTCCACTCAGCCGAGACGCAACCTCGAGGTCTGCGGTAGTCTTCAGGACCTCGACGAGCTTCGGCTTGATCCTCAGCCTCAACCTGCCGACCTTTGCGAGAGTCGGCAACATAAGGCGCTTGAGAGCTGATCCGCTTTCAGCCAGGCCGCTCTTCGTGTCCCCGAAAGCAGCCGGGGACAGCTCGGCCATCACATAGAGCTGAGAGAGAAGGGCCTCGATCTGCTCGAACGTGGCCGACATTTGAGCATCCCACGTAAGAATGGCCGGCGGGGACTCGCCCTCGTTAAGGCTGATGTACTTCTCGTCACTCGCCCACACGACCTCGCCCGTTATCGGGTCCTTCACCCGGAGGCCAGGAGGGCCGCACATCCAGGGATCGGCAAAAACATCAAGAGTAGACGAGACCTTGATGAGCCTCCGCTCGATCTCTTCCACAAGGTCGGCGATGTCTTTGAAGTCATCCAGACCGTAAACGCCGTTCCCGGCCTTCAGGTTGCTGAAGGGGACCACCAGGAAGCCGTCAATGCCCGTCTCCTCCTCGGGTTTCAGGCTGGCGTACCGCTCGATGGTCGCCAGATCTACGGGCTCTTTGATCTCTTTGCCGTCGGAGGTGAGCTTCAAGAGCCGGTGGGCGATCTTCCCAGGGGTGTGGATTTCGACCTTGGCGTACTTGTCATCGCCGAAGGGGACTTCCCAGGCCAGGACGTGAGCCGTGAACGTCCCGGAGTCGTCGGGGTCCACTATCGGGAACCAGTGGCGGGGATCGATCCTCGATATGATCCCGCGCTTCCCATCCCATCGGGGCTTGAGGACCCCATCCCCGAAGGCGATCAGGTCGCTGAAGAGGTCGTAAACCAGGACCTCGAAGGCGTTATCGTCGGTGATCCTGTCCACCGTGGCCTGATCCTCGGCGGTGATCTTCGGCGGGTTCCCCACAGCGAGATCAGAGAAGAGGGTCATGATCCGCTTGAACCAGTTGACGCGCATCTTGATGATCCTCGGCGCGTCGTCTTCATTCAGGCCGGTGAAGACGAGATCGTGATCTCCCTCCATCAGCAGCCGGTTCTTTGCGTATCGAGCCAGCCGGTCTTTATCGGGGGGCCATTTCTGGCCAGGTTTGAGAAAATCTAACGTAGTGAATACGGTCATGATCGTGAAGGTCTCCTAAAATCGGTAACTCGGCGGCTCTTGCTGATCCTGTTGACGAGGTAGCGAAGGGCATCGGCGAGGTCGTCGCCCTCTTTGATCGGCGAGTCCTCGCCCCGCTCGGTGGCTTTCGGATCCCATCGGTAGCCCTCGAGCTCCTCCTGGAGCATCTCGGTCGAGGGGCCGACGAGGTAGAGCCAGCCCTGGTCGAAGGCGTTGATGGTCTTCTGGATCCCGTTGAGGACGTCGTTATCGGCCTTCTGGACACCCTCGATCCCGTCCCCCACAAACTGGAGCCGGTGAGCTTTTGCGCTCGGGTCGACGTCGATGCTCGTCGGAAACATCCCGGCCAGGAATCTTTTCAGGTCCTTCGAGATCTCAGCCGGGGATTTGTCAGCTTTCCGATACTCTCCAGCCACGTACCATTTATCGGCCAGCCGATAGGCCTTCAGCATCGCAGTCGGATGCGTCGCCCCGGGGTCCACGGCCACCCTCATCTCCTCAATTCGGCCATCGGGGAGGTGAGGGATGCAGTGAATATCGCGGTTGAAGTTTCGATAAACGGCACCTTCCGCCGCCACCCAAAGCCCATCTATGTACCTCTGGAAGAAGAGAGAGCCTCGAGGCCCGAACTGGCGCTTGAGCTCGGAGACGTAGACAGGATCAAGCCAGGGGTTATCCTCCAGCCCGAAATGCCAGGTCTTGAGGTCCAGCTCGCCCTCTCGGTCGATCCACTTCTTCTTGAGGTAGTGGCCCGGAGGCCCTGGGTTGGTGGTCAAGAATAGCTGGGCGCCGGGTTCGCTAAGTCTCGAGATCAACATATTGAAGAAGCTCTCGGGCTGGAGGCTCCCCTCGTCGACGTAGGCGCCGCCCAGGGTGAGGCCTGCGATCTTCGTGAAGGCGCTCTCGTCGTTGGCCCCTTCGCACATTACCCGCCGGCCGTAGATGGTGGC
>CAZNGI010000146.1:0-5618 GCA_964572505.1 uncultured Methanotrichaceae archaeon
ATTTTCGTGGTGGGGTACAAGGAGTCCGACAAGTATCACTACTCGTCCTGCAGGTGGGCTGAGAAGATCCTGCCTCATAACAAGATACGGTTCTCAAGCTCGAAAGAGGCTCGAGCCGTGGGATACGTTCCTTGTGAGGAGTGCCACCCACCATGAATATCCGAATCGTCAGCTCGAAGGACGAGGTGCCAGAGCTGGACCCAAAGGAGATTGTGATTCACCTGGCCATCCCTATCCGTCGCCCTTGTCCTCTTGAAGCTGATTAACAGACGTCCTATCCTGAAGGCGGTCGAGGTCCCACCGGTTCAGTTCCAGAAGTTGTCCAAGCCTTCTCTGTGCCTCCTGAAGATCCAGAAGGTGAGGAGGATCAGCGAGGGGCATATCCAAGGGCATGGAACGGACATGAACGAATACTACACCGTCGACGATGGCTTGATCCTCCAGAAGGCAGGAGAACTCCGGGCGGAAGGGCTGAACCCCGAGGAGATCGTCACAAGGGAGTCTGTGGTATCGCTGGGTACGGTTGGTTCAAACCAGGTGAAATCTAGAGCGAAGATGACGCATCGCGACGGAAATAGTAACCGGCATTTTCACCATCGCGAAGGGGAGATGGTCGGGTTGGTGCCGGAGGAGGAGATTCCTATTCAGTATTCTCGGCGAACCATAGATTTCTATCGCGTTTAATTCTCCTCCTCATCGACCAAATCATTCTTACTAGTAAGAACGTACTAGAACTTCAGCTCCATTCCCAGGATCGTCTCGGTGGAGGTGACGCCGTGGATCTCGCGGACTTTGAGGACGATCATGTTCAGGTCGTTTATCCCCTCCACGTCGGCTATGGCGATGAAGTCCGTCTCCCCGTAGACCGGGACCACCTCCCGAACGCCCCTGATCGCGGTGAGGGCGTCGTAAACCGCCTTCTCGGATCCGGGCTCTGCGTTGATCATGACGAAACCTTTCAACTCGATCTCCTCCTCAGTAAGGTCTTCACGTTATCTCTTAAGGTCTGCCTTCTCCCTATATCAGCCTTCTCCGGGGCGATCCATTCCTGTTCCGTCTCCTGGGGCGAGCCCGCCACCAAACTCCGCCCTCAAGGACAACTCCATTATCACCCTTCTCAGAGCCTCGATCTCCCTTTCGACCGCGATCGTGGGCTCCATATTCGCCGCCTCGATCAAGGCTCCCAGCGCCCCCTCCAATAGGCCCATCCCCACCAGGACCGTGGCCAGGTTCCTGAAATCGGCAGCTTCAGGCTCGAAGGCTATGATCTTTTCGTAGGTCTCGAGGGCCTCCTCGAACCTCGCCATCGCCCGTAGGATAAAGGCGCTGTTCCTGAGGGCTTCGAGGTTTCCGGGGTCTGCCGCGAGAGCCCGGTCATAACACTCTAGAGCCTCTTCGGGCCGACCCATCCCGTAGAGGGCAACGCCCTTGTTGTTCCAGGCATCGGCGTTCTCGGGGTTCATCTCAAGGACCCGATCGAAGAACTCCATAGCCTCCTCGAACTGTTCCCGTTTAACCCGGTCCATCCCCTTGTGGACCAGAATCTTCTCTTTCGATTTCATTTGATCCTCCTCACATGTAACCCTGGATGGGAGCGGACTGTTCAGGCTCGATTTTTCTGCCGCCCGGCTTTTTGATCTCGCCGAACTGGCGCTCGTACTCCTTGATGTGGTTGTTCAGCCACTCGGCAAGCTCCTTGGCGGCTAGAGGTGAGAGGATCAGCTCCGTTTCGACCTTCCGCTCCATAACGCTCACCTGCTTTCCGTCCTGGACGACGGCCTTTGGCGAATCGTTGTAGAAGGCTATCCTGAAGTCGTAGGGGCTGTGCCCGCCCATCGCCCCCACGGCGTAGATCTGCCTGAACTTATCGCTCTTGACGATCTCCAAAGAAAACTCCATGATGGGCGAATCGCCCTTCAAGCTTAAAATAACTGATGACTTGAGGTCCCAATTTTAAGCCAGCAGAATAAGCCAGCAGAATTCTCAAAATCGATCGAGATTTGGCCATTCATCCGCCGTTTAGGAGAACGTCGTCCCCCCCGAGGCTACCACTGAAGACGCTTAACGAATTCGGTTCTAAGGTTTGTAGATGACAGTGGCTCACTTCGGGCATCGGTACCGGATGCTAACCCGCAGCTTCGAGAACAGCTGGACAAACCCAAAAATCGGTTGGTATAGGCATCGAGCGGAAAATGACCGGTTACGCCTCTTCGACTTCGCAAGATTCGGAGATTTCATCGAGGAAATCTGGCTTCAGATAACGTATTACGGGAGCGACTCGCAAAACACACCCTCTAAGTCCAGAGAAGGACAAGTATCTGCACATCTGGTTCATGGGAGGGGACAACCGGGAGAAGGTGGGACGGTTTACCTCGGTGATCACTTTCTCTCGACGTTCATCGGGGGCTACGAGATAAAGGGGGATGTTCAGGTTGGGCTGCATCGATATCAAGTCTGACATGCGGAGAAGGCCCGAATAAATTGATGTGGTGCTCTCAACCTCGAAAGCGGCGACGATAGCGTTTCCCTTTAACCAGAGAACGTCTATCAGCTCGATCGTTCGATTGGTCGCATCATCAAACTGCCGGGGAAGCTCGTCCCTGAGTCTCGGGATGTCGGCAAACTGGTGGCCGTTCACCTCTCGGCCACGATCGTTTCGCGCCACCCAGACGTCCAGTCCTATGTCGCTGCCGAGCTTGAGAAGCAACCACTGAATCTCTTCATGAGGGGTTGGGTCCCTCAGAATTTCTGCATTTTCGGTATCGTCGTCTCTCTCAGGCACCGTGACAGATCCGATTTTGGCCCTCAGTGCCCTGGGGCGTCTCGCAAGCTTGGCTTTGTCGACGGGTCTGACGACCGGATCTCTTTCGGCAGCCTTTAGAGCCTTGACCACAGCTTCCCCGTCAGAACTCTTCCACCTGGCAGGGGATCCGCGAAAATGTCCCGTCCACGCGTTGGGATTCTTGAGGTTCTGTAAAATCGTCAAACTGTCTTTGAGTTCGTGAACTGGAACTGCAGTTTCTGGTGTGAGTTTGACCACCATTTTGACTTTGACTCTGCAGGGAAATTCCTCGTCCTTCCATATTGGGGAATCGTCTTCGAAAGGTTCTGATATTACCTCCAAAACCCCTATGAAACGGGAAACTCCAGTAAGGTAGCAGAGCAGATAATCACCCGGCTTTATCCTTTGGACCGTTTTCCGGCGACGTTCCCGAAAGCCCGAAATTTCACCACCGGATTCCAGAAACTCCTGCCAAGTGGTCCCAGTAAACAGATCAAGCCAGTAACTTCTGCCGCTCATTTAATCCCTTCTCCATTTGGGCTAGTCAGTCCAAGTTGATAGCATTTTTGCAAATTTGTGAGGGGTTTCCGAATTCCACGAGTTAACGTTTATAAAGGCGAAAACAACCTGGGCGTTCAGCGTCTTCTTCCTGGCGCAAAACCTAAATAGATTAAGATGATAATTAGTACTTGAGGTGCGAGCAGAAGACCATAAAAGGTCGGCAGTCCCCGTAAAAGGGGCGTCGGATAAAAAACCGGCGATTTGTGGCTTGCGCCTCTCAAAAGCCTTCTTCGTTTTCCTTTTTGATTTCTATCATCTTTGAACCCGTTCTTCATTCCGAGGCGGTGATCAAAACGAACGCAGAGCTGGGCTTGAGCCTCATCATTCTCGCAGGTTTTCTCGCCGCCAAGCTATTCAGAACCGCGAAGATCCCGGCGGTCACCTCCTACATCCTGGTGGGGATCGTCATAGGCCCGTCGGGCCTTGAGGTGATGCCCGAGGGTATCCTCGCAGCCTCGGGCTTCATCTCGGACGTGGTCTTGGGCTTGATCGCCTTCGGCATCGGCCGCAACTTCCACTTCCGGACTTTCGGAAAGACCGGCAGGATCATCGTTCGGATATCGGTGATGGAGGCCCTGGGAGCATTGGTGCTGGTGACGGCGGCGCTTCACCTCCTTTTGAGAATGCCGCTCCACGTCGCCGTCCTCTTCGGAGCTATCGCCTCGGCCACCGCGCCCGCGGCCACCGTCATGGTGGTGGAGGAGACTAGGGCGAAGGGTCCGCTGACAGACACCCTTCTCGGGGTGGTGGCCCTGGACGACGCCTGGGCCCTGATGATCTTCGCGGTCTCGATGGTGGTGGCAAAGACGATCGACTCGGGCGGGGCAAACCATCTCGAGATATTGGCCGAGGCGGGAATGGCCGTCTTCGAGATAGCTTTATCCCTCATCCTCGGGGCGGCCTTCGCCTGGCTTTTGCACCACTACTCATCGAGGGTAAAAGACCCCTCGGACCTTGAGATATTCACCCTCGGCATAATCCTCCTCACCGTGGGTGCCGCGAACTCCATCGGCCTCTCGGCCCTCCTCGCGTGCCTCGCCCTGGGCGTGGTTCTGGTAAACATCAGCTCCGAAGGGTGCCGGTTCTTCGAGGTGATCGAGCCCCTCGACACCCCCCTCTACCTGATATTCTTCGTCCTGGCGGGGGCCCTTCTGGAGATCGGCCTCCTTCGAGAGATCGGGCTATTGGGGCTCGCTTACATCGTCTTCAGGGTGGCGGGAAAGCTCCTGGGCGCATACATCGGAGCTTCGGACCCTGGTGGGATGGGTCCAGTCGTCAAAAAGTACATCGGCCTAGGGCTGATCCCCCAGGCGGGGGTAGCCCTGGGCCTCGCCCTCATGGCGAGAGAGCAGTTTCCCGTCGTCGGCGAGATTATCTTCAGCACCATCGTCGCCACCACCGTCGTCTTCGAGCTTGCAGGCCCCATCGCCACCAGGACCGCTCTCGGCCTCGCCCGGGAGATCCCGGAGGATGTCCGAGAATGAGAGAAGAGATAGGGAGATGGAAAGAGGGAGAAATAGGGGAAATGGGAAAACCAGACGAGAGCGAGTAGGAGAACAGCGGCCGAGAATGTGATGGAATATGATATAAGTAGTATCAAGACATAACCAGACGCCGTAAATTTAGATTGAGGCGAAGAAATGAAAGACGACTTCAACGAAGTGGTTAAATTTCACGGTCATTCCTGCCCGGGCATCGCCATCGGCTACCGGGTGGCCAAGTACGTCAAGAACCATTACAACAGGTCCGAAGACGAGGAGCTGGTGGCGATCGTCGAGAACAGCTCCTGCAGCGTCGACGCCATCCAGCAGCTCCTCGGCTGCACCTTCGGGAAGGGAAACTTCATCTTCAAGGACCACGGAAAGCACGTCTACACCTTCTACTCAAGAGACCACGAGAAGGCCATCAGGATCTACTTCAAAAACGTCCTCCCTAGTACCGATCCCGCCGCCATGAAGAGGTTTCTCGCTGGAGAGATGAGCCCCGAGGAGAGGGAGAAGTTCATGAAGTTGAGGGAGGAGGCGACCGATTACATCCTCAACGCCCCCGACGAGGAGATCCTCGAAGTGAGAGAGGTCGATATCCCGGCTCCGGGAAAGGCGAGGATCTATCCGTCCATCGAGTGTCAGGAGTGCGGCGAGGCCTTCATGGAGATAAGAGGGAGGACGGCGGGCGGCAAGATCGTCTGCGAGGAGTGCTACCAGAAGTTCGTGGCCTAGACCTTATTTTAAAATGAATACCCCGCAGCTTGCTGCGGTTGGGATGGTCACAAAAC